>DYSZ01000093.1 GCA_020726265.1 Draconibacterium orientale | reverse complement strand
ATGAAATGTTAAATATTCGTGGTGGTGCTGAACCAGTAAAACCAATTACTGAGCCTCGTGACAGGTTTGACGAAGAAGAACAATAGGAATAATATTTTTTTGATAGATAGCTGTTAAAATTCTTTAAGATGAATTATGTTATCATAACTGATCAGGAAATGTGGTTAGTAAGAGGGGGTGGTGAACCAGTTAAACCTATTACTGAGCCTCGAGATCGCTTTGATGATGAAGAGCAGGTACAGGTTCAAACTACAACTTTATCACACTCAGAAGAAGCACTCAACTGGGTGGAATGGCTAAAAAATTGGCTTGGTAAAAGTAAATAAGGTAATTTCTGATAAATTACGGGTTTCGACCCGGTAAAATATAAATAAGATTTTTCGGGGGGATTAAACTAATGTTTTTATCCCTCTTATTGTTTTAACTCAATGCGTTTTCCTGTAAAAAGCTTGTAATTGTTGTACTTGCACCTCAATGCCCCGTTAAACAAATCAATTCTTGCCTCTGGCTTAAGCCCAACATTTTTTAACCCATCCACAGACGAAGTCAGAATCCACGCATTGTTATTCGAAAACTGGTGTTTCAGCCGTTCGCCAATCATTGAATACAACTCATTAATATCCCTTTCTTTTAGTCGTTCACCGTAGGGTGGATTAATAATTATTGTGGCGTTTTTAAGTTCAATATTGAGCTCCCTGAAATCCGATTTCTGAAATTTAATTTTATTAAAAACCAGCGCTCTTCGTGCATTTGTTTGAGCGTTTAACAGATTGCCAGCAGAAATATCGCTTGCATAAACAGTCCCTTTAAAATCTTTTTTAATAAAACTGGTTTTTATATTCTCAAGCAATAACTGGTCAAAATCACGCCAGTTTTCAAAAGCATAATTTTTTCTGAACCTACCTGCCGGTATATTCTGCGCAATCATCACTGCCTCAATGGGTAAAGTTCCAGAGCCACACATCGGGTCTAAAAAATCTGAATCACCTTTCCATCCGGATAAAAGTATCATTCCGGCTGCAAGCACTTCGTTTAACGGCGCTTCTCCCTGATGAATACGATAGCCCCTTTTATGCAGCGATTCGCCCGAACTATCGAGCGATACCGTACAATTATTACCGCTGATATAGATATTTATTAAAATGTCGGGCGTTTCGGTATTTACATTCGGTCTCTTCCCCGTCTTTTCCCTGAAATAATCAGCGATTGCGTCTTTTACCCGGAGTGAGGCAAACATTGAATTTTTAAAATCAGGCGAATTGATGATGGTGCTTTCTATTGCAAAATCCTGTTCTAGATCAAGGTAGTCCGACCAGTTAATATTTATGCATTTCAGGTAAAACTGATCGGGATTTTTAAAATAGAAATGGTCGATTTCTTTTAACACCTTTAATGCTGTTCGCAGGTAATAATTTGATTTATAAATCATTTCGAGATTCCCTTCGAAAAAAACTGCTCTTTGTCCGGGAGCAACATTTCTTGCTCCTAATTCCCTGAGTTCGGTTGCAAGTACCTGTTCAAGTCCCGCAAAGGTTTTTGCTGTAAGTTTAAACTCTTTCAATTTTCTATAATTTTTCAGATTCCGGCACCGTGGGCAAAAGTTGTTTCTTTTGCTTTTGATTGAACCACTTTTGAGTTAGGGGGTAAATCGGAGGTTACCCAAACATTGCCACCCACCATCGAGCCTCTGCCAATTGTAATCCTGCCAAGTATGGTTGCGCCGGCATAAATCACTACATCGTCCTCAACAATCGGATGTCGTGGAATTCCTTTAATCGGGTTGCCATGCTTATCGAGCGGAAAACTTTTCGCCCCAAGCGTCACGCCCTGATATAATTTTACATTGTCGCCAATAATTGACGTTGAGCCAATTACCACACCGGTCCCATGATCGATGGTGAATTTCTCACCAATTTGTGCTTCAGGATGAATGTCAATTCCGGTTTCGCCGTGTGCCATTTCGCAAATAAACCGCGGAATAAGCGGAACACCAAGTTGGTAAAGCTGATGTGCAACCCTGTAGTTGGTAATTGCCCTGATGGCCGGATAACAGAAAATGACTTCGCCAAAATTATGTGCTGCAGGGTCGTTTAAAAATGTGGCCTCAACGTCGGTACCCAATTTTCTTCTGATTTCAGGAAGAAACTCAATAAAATCAATGGCTGTCTGGTTGGCCTTGTCCTTGTGTTTTTCAACCTTGTTTATTGTTTCGTCTTTGCACTCAAAACACATTCCGGCCAGGATTTCTTCGCTAAGCAATTCGTATAATTCGTCAACATAAACTCCCATAAAATGCTGGGTAGTATTTGGCCTGAGTGTGGTATTTCCAAAATATCCGGGGAATAGAATTTCGCGGACCAATTCAATTACCTTTGTCAATTTTGCGATTGATGGAAGTGGTTCTCCCATTTTATGCTGATGGCAAACAACCTGGTAGGATGCCGGATCGCTTAATTTGCGCACTGTTTGCTCAAGTTTATTGTCGAAATCATTCATGCTGTATGAATTTTGATGCTGTAAAATTAAAACACTTTTACACAGTTTAAGTTTTAAATCAATTCCTCAACAAATTTTATTGCATTTGACAGGCGGATGTTGTCTGTTCCTTGCACAATTTGGTATTTGAATCCAAACTCAACAATATTTTTTATGTACAAATTCTGAAGAATATTTCTGTTCTCGCCACCGTTTTCGCGAACCGGATCGTAAACCCAAGGAAGATCTGTGTCACACATTAAAAAAAGATTAACCCTCGTTTTTTGAATCTCATCAACCAGCCAACCAGGAGTTTTATTATAAACAAATTCGAACCATACTTTTGTAATTATCAGCCAGGTATCGACAAATACCACAGGAACTGGTTGTGTACACAAGTTATTGAGATTTTCTACCTGAAGTTTTGCAATTTGTTCAACATCGTTAAATGTGTATTTTCTGTTTATTCCTTCAACATACGAACGCGCAATTTCGGGCATAAACAGCGTATCAAAATGTATGGCAAGTTGCTCTGTAAGAGTGCTTTTTCCAGTCGATTCGGCACCGGTAATTACCACTATTTTTGGTTTTTTATTCAATTTAGTTTGTTTAAATTTTTTCTCCATTCAATAAAACCGAGAATGGCCATGGTTGTGAAAACAAGGTATAATAAAGCTGTAACCCACAACTGCTTTTCGACATACAAAAAAACTGAAATTAAATCGGTAAGAATCCAGATGATCCAGTTTTCAATCAGCTTACGGGCCATCATCCAGGTGGCAATTATTCCGGCAGTAGTTGTAAGTGAATCAATAAAAGGAACATCAGAATCGGTATAATTTTTTAATACCAAAACAATTAAAATAAAAATTATAACAAAAGCTGCCGCTATCATCATCCATACAAGTGGTTTTGTAAAACTTACATTTATTTTTTCACCGGTGTCATTGTTTCTCCCTTTTGCCCAATAGTACCATCCATAAATACTCATGGCAGCATAATACACCTGCAATCCCATTCCTGCATAAAGCCGGGCCTGAAAGAAAATGAAAATGTAAAATACAGAAGAAAGTAATCCGACAGGCCATGTCAGAATCTTCTGCCTGACAGAGAACCAGATATATATAAGTCCGAGAATTGCTCCCAGCAGTTCAACATAATTGCCTGCAATCCATTCTGTTATTGAATGAATCATGACTTATTTTTGCTGGCTCACCAGAAGTTTGTTGTAATCTTTTTGATTTTCTATCACTTTCAATGCCTGAATTATTGCCTCATCGTCGATGTAATAAATTTTGTAGAAATCGTCACGGGAATATAAATCACGGGCAATAAGCGATTTTACCTCTTTTTTCATGTCGTTTCTCGAAAATTCAAGGCTTTCGGCATTGATTTCAATACTGTCTTTTTCCCCGTTTTCGGTTATTTGAGCAATCAAATCATCAGTAACAACGAATTTTGCTTCAAAATCTTTAAAGACAGGATATTTAGCTTTTATATTTTCCCGGTTTTTATCGATGTAATCAAGTGCAAAATTGTAAATGATATTGTTTCTGCGGAGCCTGTTGATGTAGGCATAATGAACGGAAGTATCGAGCGGAATAAATATATCGGGCATCACACCACCGCCTCCGAAAACAGCGCGGCCGTTAACCAGTGTCTCGTATTTGAGTGAATCGGCAAAATGGATGCTGTCGGCATTAAACATTTCGCCATTTGTTAATCTGTTTTGGTAGTCTTTTTTGTATGCATCAACACCTTCATCATAAGGTTTTTGAATACAACGGCCACTGGGCGTATAATAATGTGCTGTTGTAAGTCTCACCATTGAGCCATCGGTAAGATAAAATGGTTTTTGAACAAGGCCTTTCCCAAAAGTGCGACGACCAATAATAACACCCCGATCCCAGTCTTGTATTGCTCCTGCTACAATTTCGCTTGCCGATGCCGAGCCTTCATCAACCAGTACCACGAGATTTCCTTTTTTGAATTCACCATTAGCCGAAGCTTTATAATCTTTCCGGGGTCCGTTGCGTCCGCTGGTATAAACCACCAAATCTTCGTTATTCAGAAATTGTTCAGAAATTTCGACGGCTGATTTAAGATAACCACCGCCATTTCCGCGTAAATCGAGAATCAGGTTCTGTACCTTTTGTTTCTTCAGTTCTTTCATCGCAGTAACAAATTCCTCAGTGGTTGTTGCCGAAAATTTGTTCAGTTTGATATACCCTGTGGTCTCATTTATCATGTAAGAAGCATCGAGGCTGTTAATCGGAATTTTATCGCGGATGATAGAGAAATCGAGCAACTCCGGTTCATTTTTTCTGAAGACTTTCAAGTCAACCTGCGTTCCTTTATCGCCTCTCAGCATATCGAAAACATCGCTGTTTTTCAATCCAATCCCAGCGATGTTTTTATTGTCTACTACAACAATGCGGTCGCCGGCGCGTAACCCCACTTTTTCAGAAGGGCCACCAGCTACTGTTGTGGTAACAAGCAACGTATCCTTGAAAATATTGAAAGTAATACCTATCCCCTCAAAATTACCTACCAGCGGTTCATTCATTTTCTCCACTTCGTCTTTCGACATATAAACCGAATGCGGGTCAAGTTCGCTTAATAAGTGAACGATTGCTTTCTCTGTCAGGTCGTTAACATTAGCCGAATCGACATAATATCCATCGACCAATCGCAGCAACCTGCCAAATTTTAGCTGGTTTTGCTGAACATCTTCCTGAGCCTCCAATGCCGGAACAACAAATATTGTCAGCAAAAAAATAAGAAACAGGGAAGGGGAGAAGATGCTCTTTATGGTTATTCTGTTTTTCATGGCTAAATTACTTGTGTTGTTTCTATCAATCTGTTTCCGAAGCGTGATATTTGTTACACGAACAACTATTCCCATTCGATTGTTGCCGGTGGTTTCGAGCTGATGTCGTAAACAACGCGGTTAATCCCTTTTACTTTATTGATGATTTCGTTCGACATTTTTGCCAGGAAATCATAAGGCAAATGTACCCAGTCAGCCGTCATTCCGTCGGTTGATGTTACCGCACGCAAAGCAACTGTGTTTTCGTAAGTCCGTTCATCGCCCATAACACCCACCGATTGTACCGGCAATAACATTACGCCTGCCTGCCATACTTTATTGTACAAATCCCAGTTTTTCAGTCCATTCACAAAAATGGCATCAGCTTCCTGTAATATTCTTACTTTTTCGGGTGTAACGTCGCCCAGAATTCTGATTCCCAAACCCGGTCCGGGAAACGGATGACGGCCAAGCAATTCCTGTTTTATATTGAGTGTTTTACCAACCAGCCTCACCTCGTCTTTAAACAACAGCCGGAGTGGCTCTACAATTTTGAGTTTCATTTTTTCGGGTAATCCGCCCACATTGTGATGAGATTTAATGGTAGCCGACGGACCGTTAACCGATACTGATTCAATTACATCGGGATAAATTGTGCCTTGTGCAAGCCATTTTACGTCGGTAATTTTATGCGCTTCCTGGTCGAAAACCTCGATAAAATTCCGCCCAATAACTTTTCTCTTTTGTTCCGGATCGGAGATGCCCTTTAAATCGTCCCAGAATTTTTTCCTTGCATCAACCCCAATCACGTTCAAACCCATGTCTTTGTACGAATGAAGCACGTCTTCAAACTCGTTTTTACGGAGCAGCCCGTTATCGACAAAAATACAGGTGAGGTTTTCCCCAATTGCTTTGTGCAGCAAAACACCTGCAACCGATGAGTCAACACCTCCGGATAAACCCAAAACAACTTTATCGTCGCCTAACTTTGCCTTTAATTCATTTACAGTGGTTTCCACAAACGAATCGGGAGTCCAGTTTTGCTGGCATCCGCAAATATCGGTTACAAAGTTTTTGAGCAACTGTTTTCCTTCTGTGGTATGGTAAACTTCAGGATGAAACTGAATTCCCCAACTCGGCTCATCATCAATTTTATACGCGGCAAAGTTCACGTCTTCGGTCGAAGCAATCACCTTGTAGTTCTTTGGCATTTTAACAATGGTGTCACCATGTGACATCCATACTTGCGTGTGTGCACTGATGTTGTTAAATAATACACATCCGTGATCGACATAACCCAAATGTGCCCGGCCATATTCACGACTGTTTGAAGGGGCAACTTCACCGCCAAAAAAATGGGCCATATATTGAGCTCCGTAACAAACACCCAAAACCGGCAATTTCCCTTTTAGTGCTGATAAATCGGGACGTGGGGCATCGGTGTCGCGCACTGAATAGGGACTGCCTGAAAGCACAACTCCCTTTACCGATTCGTCGATTGCCGGATAATGATTAAATGGGTGAATCTCGCAATATACATTTAACTCCCTGATTTTACGGCCAATTAACTGTGTGTATTGAGAACCGAAATCAAGAATCAGAATTTTTTCCTGCATGAATTCATATTTTAATGGTGATTGCCTATTTCCCGGCAAAAGTAAAAATAACGCATGAAAAGCTTGTGCTTTGTTCATTAAAATGCCCCCGATGTTAACAACAACAAAACAAACAATTCAGTAACAATATTATACAGGCATTTAATTGATATTTGAATGCCATTCAACCCAATGGATAATCAATATTCGATGTCGTTTAGTTAGGAAAACTGACTTTCCCGAGTACTCGGTACTCAGTCTGACAGTCACCCTGAGCGTAGTCGAAGGGTGTTCAAAATTACTTTCTTTTGGTTTTATCTTTAACTAAACGACATTGAATCAATATTTATTAATTTTGGCGCTTTAACTCAGAAGGTAAATGAAAGTATTCAGGACTTTGTTTGTGTTTTCATTGTTTTTGGCGGTAACCTTGTTTGTTCAGGCGCAGGTGGTAACCGACAATGAACTTGTATTGATTAACGGGCAGAAATTCATTGTGCACCAGGTACGCACAGGTGAAACTGTTTATTCGGTGTCGCGCGATTTCAGGGTTGAGCCAGCAGATATCCTTCAAAATAATCCGGGCACTGAAGATGGATTAAATATTGGCGAATTGTTAAAGATTCCGTACGACAGCAGCTTCGATTTTTCTGAAATCAATAGCTATAAAAAAGGTGATCCTACTGGTTTTAAGCAATATACAATCGAATCGAATAGCGAAACGGCCTACTCTGTTTCGAAAAAATTTGATATTTCGGTTGAAGAAATCTATTCGTATAATCCTGAAATCCAACGGCTGAAAAAGGGTCTCACCCTCCGGATTCCGCAATGGGAGTTTAAAGAAATTAGAAATGTATCAACATCCGCAAAAAAGGAGCCTGAAACAGTTACACAAAAAGGCGGAATGATTGAACACACAGTGGTTTCGGGCGAAACTTTGTATGGATTAACAAAGAAATACAATGTCTGCGAAAGCGAAATTCTGAAATACAATCCCGACGCCGGAAATTTGAAAGCCGGAGCCAAAATTCTTATACCTGTAAAATCGGAAACCGCAGTGGTTAAGGTTGAACCAAATCAGTTGGAAAATGTGGGCAGGGAAATGATTCATCAGGTTGAGCCAGAGGAGACGCTTTACGGAATCACCCGAAAATATGGAATTACAGAAGCTGCCTTGCGCACAGCTAACCCCGGGTTTACCGCATTACAATCGGGGATGAAACTTAAAATTCCGCAGCCCGAAACAAATGCAGCCCGGGAAAATGCAACCGAAAAAAGTGAAAACGTTCAGTTTCCTGCAACAAATCCCGCTGTTGCTTTAAATTCAGAGTGTGAAAGATTACCTATTGCAATGGCGGGAAGTCAGACTTATTCAGTAGCACTTTTTTTACCACTATTTCTCGATGCCAACGCCGGGTTGAATACAAAAATTGAGCAACCGGTTGTAGATAGTGTTGAATTTGAGGTGAATGAAACTGATACGGTTGTCGAAATGAGCGAACCACAATCGCCATTGTATAAGTTTTATGGCAACAGCCTGAATTTTCTTCAGTTTTACGAAGGTGTTCTTGTTGCCATCGATTCGATGCAAAAAACAGGAATGAAAGTAAAACTTAATGTTTACGATACAAAAGACAATCCTGAAACTGTGCGAAACCTTGTTGGAAAAGGTATTCTCGATAATACTGACCTGATTATTGGGCCGGTGTATGAAAATGTGCAAAAAGAAGTGGCCGCAATTGCCCGCGAAAAACAAATACCGATGGTATCGCCATTTACACCAAAATCGGCGCTAATTAATACAAATACGCTCTATTTTCAGATTAACCCGACCCGCGAATATATTGCTGAGGCAACAGTTGAAATGATTGCCAACAATTTTAAAGGCAGCAATTTTATTGTTGTGAAAACATCGCAATACGAAGGAACGGCTGAAGGAAAACAGGTTGACAGAATTAAGAATATTGTTGGAGGTGGTGGTTCCCGGTTTCAGGTGTACGACTTTAAGCGCGAACGTGCCAAAGGTTTGAGAGCAATTCTTTCGCCTGAAAAAGAAAATGTGGTGTACCTGCCAACAACCGATGAAGGTGAATTGAGCGTGGCAATTTCGAACCTGAATAACCTGGCTGGCGATTTTCCAATCACGCTGGTGGCGCAGACAAATTTTCAGCAGCGGTATCCCAGCATCGATATTGCGCATTTTCATAACCTGAAAATGCATTATATCAATCCTTATTTTGTTGATTATACCGATGAGAACATCATCGCATATGTCGAAAAATTTAAATTGAATTTTGGAACAGAACCCAACAGTTATGGCATTCAGGGTTTTGATGCTGCATATTATTTTTTAAATGCATTGTTCTGGTACGGAAAGGATTTCGGAAAATGTATTGAAACACATCACCTGAAACTGGTTCAGGGCAGTTATGCTTTTAGAAAAACAAGCATGGCCAGTGGATATTTAAACAAAGGAGTTTCTGTAATTCAATACACGCCGACATTCGAGGTAAAACGAAAAAGTGTTTCAGGAGAATAAAATCGGCAAAAAAAGACCGGGCTCATTCAAGTCCGGTCTTTTATTCTATTCAAACTCGCGAAAGGTACTCTTGATGATTTCAATCGCTTCCATCATTTCAGGCTCTGTAATAATGAGTGGCGGAGTAAACCTGATAATGTGCTCGTGTGTTGGTTTGGCAATCAATCCATTTTCTTTTAGCCTGAGACAAACATCCCACGCCGTTTTACCATCTTTTGGTTTTACCGCAATGGCATTTAATAAGCCTTTACCACGCACAAGATCAATTATTTCCGACTTCACAGCGCTCATCTCCCTTCTGAAAATTTCGCCGATTCTTGTGGCATTTTCTGCCAGTTTTTCATCTACAATCACATCAAGGGCAGCCATTGCCACAGTTGCAGCGATTGGGTTTCCTCCATACGTACTTCCGTGTTCACCGGGTTTAATGGTGAGCATAATTTCGTCGTCGGCAAGTACGCACGAAACCGGGTAAACACCTCCTGAAAGCGCTTTACCAAGGATTAAAATATCAGGCCTTACCTGTTCGTGGTCGCAGGCCAGCAACTTACCAGTGCGGGCTAATCCGGTTTGAACCTCATCAGCAGCAAAAAGCACATTGTGTTTTTTACAGAGTTCGGCAGCCTTTTTCAGGTATCCTTCATCTGGAACAAAAACTCCTGCTTCCGCCTGAATTGGTTCAACAAGGAACCCAGCCACATTTGGCTGCGCAAGTGCCTCTTCAAGTGCAGGAATGTCGTTGTAAGGGATTCGCACAAAACCCGGTGTAAATGGTCCGTAACCGCCATAAGAATCGGGATCCGACGACATGGAAACAATGGTAATTGTCCGTCCGTGGAAATTACCGTCGCAAACAATAATCCGGGCTTCATTGTCGGCAATGCCTTTTACCTTATATGCCCATTTTCTTATCAGTTTTAAGGCTGTTTCGTCGGCTTCGGCGCCCGAATTCATGGGTAACATGCGGTCGTAACCAAATAGTTTGGTCATGTATTCTTCCCAATCGCCCAGTTTGTTGTTATAAAATGCACGCGATGTTAAGGCCAGGGTTTGTGCTTGTTCAGTGAGCGCCGAGGTAATCTTTGGGTGGCAATGTCCCTGGTTAACCGCCGAGTAGGCCGACAAAAAATCGAAATACTTTTTGCCTTCCACATCCCACACATAAATTCCCAGGCCTTTTGCCAGAACTACAGGTATCGGGTGGTAATTGTGAGCGCCAAATTTGTCTTCTTTGGCAATGTAATGGTTCGAAGTCTGCTGAGTCATTATATTGTCTTTAAAATTTGTACAGAAATACAATTTTGCCATCGAATTTCAAAAAAATGCGATGTGATTTAAGGCAGTGAAAAACGTCATGTTTTTGGCTGGCTTTTCCAAAACCTGATAAGCGCGACTTCGGCCAGGATCATCAGTAAAGCCATCAGAATAAACCATTTCCAGAGTTGTTTGCCGTTTTGAATTTCGTCGAAAACTTCGGCGAAGTTTCCTTCTGCATTTTCCACAACTTTTACATTTTTCATTTGCAGCGCTTCAATTTTTGCCTTCAGTTCGTCAACCTGAAAATAATTGAGATCCGATTCTTTTCTGTCGTAATTAAAAGCCACTGCTGCAAAAACCGAATCTTCGTTTTGCAAAAGAAAATGGCCATCGTTTTTGATGAGGTCGTTAAATTCGAGTATCACACCGTTTCCGGTTACGTTTTTCCCGGGCACAAACCTGTCTCCATTTTTTCGGTTCACCATTTCAATATTCGAACCCAGGTTCACATTTTTTGCTGCTCCGAGCTGAAAGAAATTATTTTTACCCACAATCAGCGAAGCAGGCTGGTCGGGGGCGCTGTTTAATACAATGTTGTAAGCCACAGGCACAAAAATCACATCGCGCGAAAAAGCTTCATTATCCTTGTTCAGCGGGAAACTGAAAAGATAAATTTTACCATTTTCAAAAGGCTGAACCGAAAGTGCGGGGTCGTTGTTCTGGAACCAAAGCAAACGCATGTCGGATTGCTGCCGGTTTGCTGCAAATTGATAGTGGCCCCGTGTTTCAGGTAAAACAGGGTTCTCTTCTTTTTTCTTGAAAACACCGGCGAAAAACGGGTTGTCGAAATCAATTCCCGAAATTTTCTGGGTTGTGGTGTCCGCTGCAATGATTGACGATACATTAAAAGCAGCCAGCAGGTTATTTACATTCTGAATATTTTCCCCCGCCGGAAAAATTACAATTGAGGCTCCTTTGGCAGCGGTATTACTCAGTTCGCTGATTAACCCGCTCGACAATTCGCCTGTATTGATAAGAAAAATGGTGTTGTAAGTGGCTAATTTGCTGATTTGCAGGTTTTGGCTGTTAACCACATCGAGCTGCACATAATTGTCGTTTTCGAATAATGCAGCCAGAAAACCGGCTCCTTCTTTTGATTCGGCACTGTTGTCGAAAATGGTCAGCGCCTTTAACCGTGGTTCCACAAAATAGCTGATGTACCAATTGTTGTCGTGGGTAAACGGGTAGTCTGAAATTTCGATTTGCCCTAATTGTAACCCACTTGTATTATTGGTGTATTTCAGGCTTGTAATGATTTCGTTTTGCGTATTCACCGTAAAATTTGTAATCGATTTAATCGAGTCGTTCAACATGATTTTGAGTGGCAGGTTCTGAAAACTTTGTGTCGAACTGTTTTTAATGCGTACAAAAATTTCTTCTTCCTGTTTCAGGTAATGCGCCGGAACCTCGTACCAGCATGAATCGATATACAGGTTGGCAATTTCGGCAGGCGAAAGTGGCAACATCCAGCACGAAACAGGTTCCTTCCCGAAATTTTCGAAGTCGGAAATTGTACGCTGAAAATCGGAGATAAAATAGAGGTGTTTGTCGGCATTGGGTTCGGCTGAAAGATGGTTGCCCGAGGCAAAACGGCTGAAAACCATGGAAAGCGGAATTACAACCGACGATGGCTGTATGGCGGCAACTAGCTGAATAAACTGCTCTTTGTTAAAAAGGTGTTGGTGTTTTGGTTCAAGGTCGTTCGTAAAAAGCCTGAATTTTGTACCTGCCGGATGCGCCAAACAAATTTCGAGCGCTTTGTTCCTGGCAGCTTCAAGTAGCTGACCTTTTGGCGAAAGTGCATTCATGCTAAACGAATTATCGACATAAATTCCAACTACCTGCTGCGGATTTTTATGCAGCTGGTTTCCGGTTGGAATGTAGGGCTGGGCAAAAGCAAACACAAGGAATATTATAGCCAGAATGCGGGCAATAAGAATCAGAAGTTGTTTTAGTTTCGACTTATTTTTCGATTCCTTTTTTATTTCGCGCAGAAAACTCACGTTGCTGAAATACACTGTGCGGTATTGCCTGAAACTGAAAAGGTGGATGATAATTGGAATGGCAACCGCCAACAGCGCCAACAGAAACGAAGGAAAGAGAAATTTCATAGTTTTGAATTCAGTTTATTTAAAAATGGCCACTTCTTTTTCGCCCGTCGATTTTGCAAATCCGCGGAACATGCCGCTTGTATTAAATTCCATCGCAATATTTCCGTTGTTGTCAAGGGCAATAACACCGCCGGTACCTTTCAGTTCATCTAATTTTGCAATTTCACTTTTGCAGGCTTCGGCAACCGAAAGATTTTTGTACTCCATTAAAGCTGCAATATCGCGGGCAAAACTCAGCCTTATAAAATATTCGCCGTGCCCGGTGCACGAAACAGCACAGGTTTTATTGTCGGCGTAAGTTCCGGCGCCAATTATGGGAGTGTCGCCAATGCGGCCATATCGTTTGTTGTTCATTCCACCGGTTGACGTTCCGGCGAAAATATTTCCGTGAGCATCGAGAACCACGCAGCCAACGGTACCCATGTTATCTTTTGATGAACGTTCGCGTTCCTTTTTTAGCAGTTGTTTCAGTGATTCTTTCCGCTGTTTTGTATGAAAATATTTGTTGGGAACTATTTCAAGTCCCTGTTTCCGGGCAAACTCAGAAGCGCCTTTCCCACTTAGAAAAACATGCTCAGAATGGTCCATCACCGCGCGGGCAGCATTTATCGGATTTTTGATATCGCGAACACCTGCAATTGCTCCGGCTTTCAGGGTCTTGCCATCCATTACCGAAGCATCGAGTTCAACTTTTCCGTCGTGGGTGAAAACCGCACCTTTCCCGGCATTAAAAAGCGGAGAATCTTCGAGAACTTTAATCACCTTTACAACCACATCGGCAGCAGCAGCCCCATCAATCAGCATTTTTTCGCCTAAATTGAGTGCTTCAGTCAGTTTGGCTTTGTATTCAGCCTGCAACTGTTCTGACATTTTTTCTTTCGACATCACACCTGCACCGCCGTGAATTACAATGGCAAATTTTTGCTGTGTAAATACAGGAACTGATACCAGGAGCATCAGCAACAACAATTGAAATTTCAATGTCTTCATAAATCAACCTTTTATTGCACAAAAATGTGATATTAAAGCGAGGATAAAAATATTCGGACTAAAAATAATCGAAGCCTGATTTCAAACATAAAGCATTCTCATTTTGTTTATACTTTAACGGTTATTGGAAAATCAATATTGAGAATGACATAAATAAGAGTGATTACCTTGATTCCTTAAATATAACTTCATCCAGAATAAATCTCACAAAACAGAATATCAATAAACTG
>DYSZ01000092.1 GCA_020726265.1 Draconibacterium orientale | reverse complement strand
TGAGTAGAAATACAAGAGTTATTTCACCTAAAAAAATAAGCAGCATTAAGCGCAGTAATCCCATCGCTAAATTGCCGGGTTTCGGGGTCGTTTGTCAGCAGAAATTAGTGAATGAGCGGTTTGTCAAGGATTTTGCCCAAAGTAGCCAGGTGGCGGGTGTCTTGTTTGTCGGCCACTTGAACTGAAGGCTGAAATATAAGGGGAATGCAGAAAAGTCTTAAATAAAATAAGGGTTCAGTAATTTAATGCCTTTGATTCTATCGAAATCTGCAGTATCATTAGTAACCAGAGTAAAGCCATGATGTAAAGCGGTAGCGGCAACAATGGCATCGGGGAGTTTAATACGATATTTTTTGCGTACCTCAATGGTATGTTTGGTAATATCTTCATCCAATTGGTAAATATTAGAAAAGCTCACAAAGTCAATTAAATCCTGGTCAACTTTATCAAAACCAAGAAGTTCAATTTTATTGATAACCGAAATGTTTATCTCAGTATCTATGATTTTTGCAAGTTCCTTTTTTGCACTTTCGGGCAGTTTATTCGCCATGAAATCGATAACCGCGTTGGTATCTAATAAGAATTTCTTTCCCATTCTTTGCGCATTTGGATTAGTTCTGTCTGAAGTTCATCAGCTCTCTCAGCCGTCAGGCAACCGGCAAAACGTTCGGAAAGCTTTTGTTTTTTTGAGATGGATTTACTTTCTACAAGCCTTATTAGATGCAGACTTTCGAGGTTATGCAGGAATTTTAATGCAATTTCGTTTTTTATTTCTATTGTAATTGTTTTCATAATTACCTGTGCTGAGTTATTGTTTCTTAAATACTTCTTTCGAAAAAAGCTTTTATCCAAAGCTTTATGCAAACATACAATACTTAGGCGATAAATTAAAATTTGCATCATTCATGTTTCACCCCAAAAAATAAGCAATATTCAGCGCAGTAATCCCTTCGCCAAACTACCGGGATGCCTTTCAATTCCCGATTTTACGCCAATATTGGGAATTGAGTGCCGAAATTTACGTTTGGCAAAATGAACATTGAAAGGTAAAATCATCTGTTTCCTGCAAAATTCACGGGTTTTTACTCCTCATTTAAAAATTTGTATAAATTTGCAGTCGAAATGAATAAATATTCAGAATGAAGAATCGTTTCAAAAGACAGTCGGAAATCAGGAAAATAATTCAGAAAGGCAGCATAAACAGCCAGGAACAGTTGTTGGCCGAACTGAAAACAAAAGGTTTTGACCTCACGCAGGCAACACTTTCGCGCGACCTGAAAGAGATGCAGATTGCAAAAATGCCGCATCCGGTGAAAGGCTATGTGTATGTTTTTACCGAACCAGAAAAGCCGAAAAACACGGCGCCAATGAAACCCGTAAACTACCTGGCCGATGGTTTTCGTGACCTGCGGTTTTCGGGAACGCTTGCGGTTTTGCGCACTCAGCCGGGTTATGCCAGCAGCATCGCCGTGGTTATCGACAGGACAGATACCTGGGAAATTCTGGGAACAATTGCCGGCGACGACACCATCCTGATTATCATGAAGGAAGGAATTTCAAAAGCAGATTTAGTAAATGCATTGGTACAAATAATGCCAAATTTAGAGGGAAAGATTTGAGAAAAGATGAAAACACTTGACAATATTTCGATACTTGTTGCCACACCAGAACATGTTAAATATGTGGATGATATAAACGATGCCATCGACCACGCATCGAAACAACGCGGCACCGGGATTGCCCGGCGTACTTTTGAATACCTGCAGGGAAAAATGCTCGAAGGGAAAGCCATTATTGCGCTCGATGGTGAAAAATTTGCCGGATTTTGTTACATCGAAACCTGGGAAAACAAAAATTTTGTGGCCAACTCGGGGCTGATTGTAGTTGACGATTTTCGCGGACTTGGTTTGGCGAAAGCCATTAAATACAAGGCTTTTGCATTGTCGCGCGAGAAGTTCCCCGACTCAAAAATATTTGGTCTTACCACAGGTTTGGCAGTAATGAAAATCAACCACGAACTGGGTTACAGACCTGTGACTTTCTCGGAACTCACTGCCGATGACCTGTTCTGGAATGGCTGCAAAAGTTGTGTAAACCACGATATTCTTGAACGCACCCAGCGTTCAAAATGTCTTTGTACTGGCATGTTGTACGACCCGGCATGGGAAAAGAATGGAAAAAAAGTGGAAGAGCTTGTAAAAAAACGCAGTTTGCTTGAGATTATCGGGAAACTTACACCTGCTAAACTGCGGTCAAAAAGTGTTTCTAATGGTGGAGAAGTCAGCAATAACCGCGTCTTATCCCGCATTTTTAATGCACTGTTTTATTAAGAGATTAAAAAATTTGAAGAAATGAATAAAAAACTTGTTCTCGCATTCAGCGGCGGTTTGGATACCTCGTTTTGCGTAAAATACCTGAAAGAAGAAAAGGGTTTCGAAATTTATACAGCCATTGCCAATACAGGCGGATTTTCGGAGTCCGAACTGCAAAAAATTGAAGAACGCGCGTATCGTCTGGGTTCTAAAAAACATGTTACCCTCGATGTCACCAGCGAGTATTATGAAAAATGTATCCGTTACATGGTTTTCGGAAATGTGCTTCGAAACAATACTTACCCGATTTCGGTGAGTTCGGAGCGGATTTTTCAGGCCATTGCAACCATTAATTACGCCAAGGAAATTGGCGCAGGATACATCGCACACGGCAGCACCGGCGCGGGTAACGATCAGGTTCGGTTCGACCTTGCCTTTCAGGTGCTGGCTCCAGAAATCGAAATCATCACACCCATCCGCGACCTGATGCTGAGCCGCCAGGAAGAAATCGATTACCTGAAAAAACACGGTGTGGTTGAGGATTATACAAAAATGGGGTACTCCATTAACCAGGGTTTATGGGGAACCAGCGTGGGCGGAAAAGAAACACTCACTTCGCATAAAGGGTTGCCATCAGAAGCTTATCCCAGTCAGTTGGAAGCCACAGAAGAAAAACTTGTTGAACTCGGTTTTGAACAAGGCGAGCTGAAAACCATTGATGGGAAATCGTATCAAACTGGTGCAGCAACCATTCAGGCACTGGAAGAAATAGCTTCGAAATATGCCATTGGCCGCGATGTTCATGTGGGCGACACCATCATTGGCATCAAAGGACGTGTTGGTTTCGAAGCGGCGGCTCCGCTGCTGATTATCAAAGCACACCATTTGCTTGAAAAACATACGCTTACCAAATGGCAGACTTACTGGAAAGAACAATTGGGAAACTGGTACGGAATGTTTCTGCACGAAGCGCTTTATCTTGAACCCGTGATGCGCAACATCGAAACTTTCCTAGAAGCCACCCAGGAAAATGTAACGGGAAAAGTTTTTGTAAAACTGAAACCTTACCAGTTTGAACTGCAAGGAATTGAGTCGGAACACGACCTGATGAATTCGGGTTTTGGCGAATATGGCGAAACAGTAAAAGCCTGGACTGCCGACGATGTAAAAGGATTCACAAAGATTCTTTCGAACTCGTTGAAGATTTATCACACGGTGAATAAGAAATAAGAATATAGACGCAAGATGTATAGTATCAAGACTTTCAGACCAAGAATTAAGGTTCTGGAAACAAAAATTTCAACTGAAATGCTAATACAAACATTCCCCCTCGGGGGAACAGGAAGGGGGCTTCAATGATAAAAGTCGGAATTATAGGCGGGGCGGGCTACACAGCGGGTGAACTCATCAGAATACTGGTCAATCACCCTGATGCGGAAATTGTTTTTGTGCAGAGTTCCAGCAATGCCGGAAACCCTGTAACGAGTGTTCACGATGACCTGGCCGGCGAAACCGATTTGCAGTTTACTGCGGGAATGCCACTCAAAACGGTTGACGTGGTTTTTCTGTGTATGGGACACGGAAAATCGGTGGAGTTTATGCAGGAAAATAATCTGCCTGAAAACCTGAAAGTGATTGATTTGAGTCACGATTTCAGGCTGAAGAGAGAAGGAAATGAATTTGTGTATGGCCTGCCGGAACTGAACCGTGAAGCAATAAAAGCTGCAAAATATATTGCCAATCCCGGGTGTTTTGCCACCGGAATTCAGTTGACCCTTTTACCGCTTGCTGCTGCCAGACTGCTTACCAGCGATATCCATGTTCAGGCGATTACCGGTTCAACAGGGGCAGGTCAGAAACCAACGGAATCCACACATTTCAGCTGGAGAAGCGGAAATGTATCGGCGTACAAAATTTTTGAACACCAGCACGAAGGCGAAATTCTGCAAAGCCTGAAACAACTGCAGCCCGGTTTTGACAGCGATTTCAACTTTGTTCCGATTAGGGGAAATCATACCCGTGGAATTTTTGTTTCGGCGTACACAAAATATTCGGGCTCGCTGGAAGAAGCCAAAATCCTGTTTCGTTCGTATTATGCAAGTCACCCGTTTGTGGTGGTCAGCGAGGTAAACCCAGGTGTGAAACAGGTGGTAAATACCAACAAAGCGGTAATTTATCTTGAAAAACATGGCGACAAACTGGTGATTATCTCGGTTACCGATAATTTGCTGAAAGGTGCATCAGGACAGGGCGTTCAGAATATGAACCTGTTGTTTGGGCTTGATGAAAAAACCGGCCTGAACCTGAAACCGGTGGCGTTTTAAATATGAGTGACCACAGATTACGCTTATTTAAAGAAAACTAAAATAACCACGGATTACACAAATTGACACAGATTAAAAAAGAGACAATGAATCTGTGTAAATCTGAGTAGTCTGTGGTGTTAAAATAGATAATGGATTTAATCAGAAGACAGAACTCAGTGGTAAAGAATAACTTCGGTCTCCCGACTTCCGTCTTCCAACTTTCTTATTATGAAACTATTTGATGTTTATCCGCTTTTCGACATAACCCCGATAAAAGCCAAAGGCTGTTACGTGTGGGATGCAGAAGGGAAAAAGTACCTCGATTTGTACGGAGGTCACGCTGTGATTTCCATCGGTCACAGTCACCCGCATTATGTCGAAAAAATCAACAACCAGCTTTCCGATATCGGGTTTTATTCTAATTCGATACAAAATCCGCTGCAACATGAGCTGGCAGAGAAACTTGGCAGGATTTCGGGATGCCCCGATTACCAGCTTTTTCTGTGCAACTCAGGTGCCGAAGCCAACGAAAATGCCATCAAACTTGCGTCGTTTGTGACTGGCAGAAAAAAGTTTATAAGCTATTCAAAAGGGTTTCACGGACGTACTTCGGCTGCAGTGGCGCTTACCGATAATCCTAAAATTGTAGCGCCGGTAAATCAAACCAGCAACGCGGTAATTCTCCCATTTAACGACCTGAAAGTGACAGAAGATGTGTTGAAAGGTGGCGCAGTTGCAGCGGTGATTGTTGAAGGAATACAGGGAATTGGAGGTATATATATTCCGGATAGCGATTTTTTAACCGGCCTCGAAACCCTTACAAAAAAATATGGCAGCTTGCTGATTATCGACGAAATCCAGTCGGGCTATGGGCGCAGCGGCAAATTCTTTGCATTTCAATATGCAGGTATCAACCCCGATATTATTACCATGGCCAAAGGGATGGGCAATGGTTTTCCGGTGGGTGGAATTCTGATTCGCCCCGGAATTGAGCCGTGGCACGGAATGCTTGGAACCACTTTTGGCGGAAACCACCTGGCTTGTGCTGCTGCCATTGCGGTTTTGGATGTAATTGAAAATGAAAAGCTGGTTGAAAATGCGCTTCAGGTTGGAAAATATATTTCCGAAAAACTGATAGCGTTCAGCAGTGATTACGAAGTGCGGGGTTTGGGGCTGATGATTGGGATTGAACTGAAGTTTCCTGTTAAAGAACTTAGACACAAATTACTTTTTGACCACCTGATTTTTACTGGATTTTCTGGTCAGAATATTATTCGTTTGCTGCCTCCGTTAACATTAAGTTTTGAGCAGGCCGACGAATTTGTTGCAGCATTTAAAAATGTTTTTACCGACATTTCGGAACCCATTTAATTGATTAATTGTAGGAATAAAATACTAATAGAATCAACTTACATCAAAGCTGTCATTTCGACGAGCGTGCGAGGAGAAATCTCTTCGAATACGCAGATTTCTCCTTATTCTTCGTCGAAATGACATTGAAAAACAAAAAAGAAGAAATATACATCTTATGGAAAACAGGAAATTTGCCATCATCGGTGCGGGTAACATGGGAAGCGCCATTGCAGTCGGGTTGATAAAATCGGGTTTTATGAAACCTGCCGATATCATTGCGACCGACAAAAGGGAAAAAAGTCTGGAGGCATTGAAAAAGCTGGGAATCACAGTGGGCCTCGACAATCTGGAAGCTGTAAAATCAGCCGGAATTGTTTTACTGGCTGTAAAACCTTACCATATTGCACAGGTGGTTGAGGAAATCAAACCGGGTCTCAATCCTGATAAAATTCTGATGTCGATTGTTGCAGGGGTGAGCATTAGCGAAATCAGCGAAATGGTTGGCCAGGAGCTGCCCGTTTTCAGGGTGATGCCAAACACGGCGATTGCGCTGCAGGAATCGCTAACCTGTATTTCATCGAATAAAAGTGCGGATCCGCATAAAGCTTATGTCAACGAAATGTTTAACAAATTAGGTAAGACCATCGAAATCGGCGAGGAACTGATGGCTGCTGCCACTGTTTTGGCTTCGTGTGGAATTGCTTACGCGTTGCGTTACATCAGGGCCGCCATGCAGGGGGGAATTGAAATCGGGTTCAGTGCCGAAATGGCGCAATTCATCACTGCCCAAACCGTGAAAGGCGCTGCCGAATTGGTTTTGAAGGGCGGCAACCACCCCGAAAGAGAGATTGATAAGGTAACCACCCCGATGGGAATTACCATTACTGGGCTGAACGAAATGGAACACAAAGGTTTCAGTTCGTCGCTCATTCAAGGTGTGATGGCATCGTATAATAAGATTGATGGGAAGAAATAAATAAGCCCCCTAAATCCCCCGAAGGGGGACTTTTCCTCCCCTTTGGGGAGGTTGGGAGGGGTCATTAAATAGCAAACTGGTTTGTATTATATTTTGGATATTTTTAAGAATAGAGAGTAAAATCCACGGCAGATGCATTTTCACTACAAAAAAATAACCGTAAAAATCGGGAGTAATGTACTCACCAAAACCGATGGTACGCTAAACGTTTCACGGATTGCCCACCTGGTTGACCAAATCGCTTTTCTTCGGAAAAACGGGGTTGAAGTGGTGGTGGTTTCATCGGGTGCAGTAGCCTCGGGGCGGGCAGTGCTTGAACCGTCGAAAAAAACCGATGATGTTTCGAAACGCCAGTTGTGGGCTGCGCTGGGACAGGTAAAACTCATCAGCCGTTATTCCGATTTTTTTGGCGAACACAACCTGGTTTGCGCGCAGGTTTTAACGACTAAGGAAAATTTTTCGAGCCGGGCACATTACCTGAACATGAAAAACTGCTTTTCAGTTTTACTTGAGAACAAGGTGATACCCATTGTCAACGAAAATGATACTATTTCGGTAACCGAACTGATGTTTACCGACAACGACGAACTTTCGGGACTGATCGCTTCGATGGTAAATTCTGAAGCGCTCATTCTGCTTACCAATGTTGACGGCGTGTACAGCGACAATCCTAAAAACAAGGATGCTCGATTAATTGAAAGAATTGAAATAGGCGACGAGGATTTGGAAAACGGAATTTCGCGCGAGCAGTCGGGTTTCGGACGTGGCGGAATGATTACAAAATTCAGAATTGCACGGAAAGTGGCCAGCGACGGAATTGCTGTTCATGTAGCAAACGGAACGACTGAAAATGTGCTGCTCGAAATTCTGAATCCTCATAAAGACTTTAAGCACACCTGTTTTGTGCCCAGCGGCAAATCTTCGAGTGGGGTAAAAAAGTGGATTGGATACTCCGACGGGTTTGCAAAAGGCGAGGTGATTATCAACGCCGGGGCTGTAAAAGTGCTCGATTCTGAGAAAGCGGTGAGTCTTTTGCCGGTTGGAATTATAAAGGTGGTCAGTGAGTTTAAGAAAGGCGACCTCATAAAAATTGTGGATGAATCGGGCCGCCAGATTGGCGTGGGAAAAGCGGGTTATGGTTCATTAAAAATCGAAACCGAAAAGCTGGCCGAAAAACAACGCCCGCTGGTTCATTATGATTATCTGTATCTCGGTAACAAATAGATAGTTATGACAGAGAATGAAGTTTTCGGAAAAGATAATTGGTTGTGCAATAGAGGTTCATAAATCGTTAGGTCCCGGGCTTCTTGAAAGTGCATATCTTGAATGTTTGTTTTATGAGCTTCAATCAATCGGGCTGAAAGTTGAAAAACAAAGAGCGCTACCTTTGGTTTATAAAGGAATAAAACTGGAAGCTAATTACAGACTGGATTTAATTGTTGAAGACAAAGTAATTATTGAGGTAAAATCGGTGGAAGCACTGAATGATGTTCATGTTGCCCAGGTTTTAACCTGTTTAAAACTTTCAGGATGTAAAGTTGGTTTACTTATGAATTTTAATGTATTAAGATTAGTCGAAGGATTAAAAAGACTGGTAAATAAGTTTTGACTTTGCGTAACTCAGCGATGTCTTCGCGTAACTCAGCGGTTAATTTTAAACGCAGAGAAGCGCAAAGAAAACGCAGAGAAACACAGAGCAAATTTTGAAAATTTGTACAGATGAAAATTAGGGAACAACTTGTTAGTGCAGTGAATGCTTCCAGAGGATTGAATCTTGTGGAAGGTGAGACCGTGAAAAATATTTTGCTCGATTTAGCAAAGGAAGCCCGTGGAAACACTGACTTTATTCTTGCCGAAAACCAAAAGGATTTGGAAAGAATGGATGCCACCGACCCGAAATACGACCGTTTGAAACTTACCAAAGAAAGAATCGACGGAATTGCTTCGGACATTGAAAATGTGGCCGGATTGCCCAACCCGGTTGGACGGGTGCTGACGGAAACTGCACACCCTAACGGGATGAAAATCACAAAAGTTTCGGTTCCTTTCGGCGTAATCGGCATTATTTACGAAGCACGCCCCAATGTAACTTTCGATGTTTTTGCCCTATGCATGAAATCGGGGAATGCCTGTGTTTTAAAGGGAGGCAGCGATGCAATCTATTCAAATACTGCGATAGTTTCGGTGATTCAGAATGTGTTGAAGAAATTCAATATCGACGAAAATACGGTGACACTTTTACCTGCCGGCCGCGAAGAAACTCACGAAATGTTGCATGCACATGGCTACATCGACCTGATAATTCCGCGTGGCAGCCAGGGATTGATTGATTTTGTGCGCGAAAATGCCCGGATTCCTGTAATTGAAACCGGTGCCGGAATTTGTCATACCTATTTTGATAGTTCGGGCGATGTGGAAAAAGGAGCCGAAATCATTTTCAATGCAAAAACCCGCCGCCCCTCTGTTTGCAATGCACTCGACTGCCTGGTAATTCACGAGAGCAGGTTAGCCGATTTACCACAACTGACTGAAAAACTGGCAACCGAAAAAGTAATTATTTATGCCGACGAATTTGCCCGGTCAAAACTGAAGGGAAATTATCCGGCAGAACTGCTGTTTCCTGCCACCGAAGCATCTTTTGGTACTGAATTTCTTTCGCTGAAAATGGCCGTTAAAACAGTTGATTGTATTTACGAAGCCATCGACCATATCAACAAATACGGGTCGAAACACAGCGAAGCGATTATTTCGAAAGACTCTGGCAGAATTGAGAAATTCAGAAAAATGGTGGATGCAGCGGCGGTTTATTCCAACGCTTCCACTGCGTTTACCGATGGCGCACAATTCGGGTTGGGTGCCGAAATTGGAATCAGCACACAGAAACTGCATGCCCGCGGCCCGATGGCGCTCGAAGAACTCACCAGCTACAAATGGATTGTGGAGGGCGACGGACAAGTGAGGCCAAAATAAAGGACCAAAAACGTATATTTGTATAAAAGAAAAATGTTATGAGTACTGTTGAATTAAGACATATAATTTCGGAGCAATTGTTGCAAATTGAAGATGAATCATTTTTGAACGCGCTTAAAACAATTGTTGAATCGAAAATTTCAGGCGGCACTTATAAATTAAATGAGTACGAAAAAGAACGTATATTTTTGGCCAGGGAGGAATTAAAAAACGGACAAACAATTTCGCATGAAAACTTGCAAACGGAAATTATTCAATGGTTCAGCGAAAAATAATATGGTCGGTTGAGGCGAGATTAGATTTGTTCGATATTCTGGATTTCTATATAAAGAGGAATGGTTCAGCTGTTTATAGCAAAAAATTAAATCTACGGTTTCAAAAGAGTGTTCAACTTATCTCAAAAAATCCGTTCATCGGCTCTCAAACCGATTTCGATTTGGTTCTGACATTGATTAATGATGAGTATCAAATTGTTTATGAGATTCTTGACCAATTTATTCTGATTATTCTGATTTGGGATTGCAGAAGAAATCCGGAAGATAAAAGAATCGGTACCCGACTAAAATAGGAATACAAAAAATAAAATAAGTGAAGAATGATGACTCCGGTCTTCAGACTTCCGACTTCAAACTTTTTAAAAATGAGACATTTTACTTCAGTTTACGACATCCCCGATTTAAAAAAGGCGCTCGATGTGGCAGCCGATATTAAGAAAAATCGTTTTGCGTACCAGCATTTGGGTAAAAATAAAACCATGGTGCTGATATTTTTTAATTCGAGTTTGCGAACAAGGCTCAGTACGCAAAAGGCCGCACAAAACCTGGGATTGAATACAATGGTGCTGAATGTTGGCGAAGAAAGCTGGCAAATGGAATCGGAGCTGGGCGTGGTGATGGATGGCGATAAACCCGAACACCTGCTCGAAGCGATTCCGGTTATTGGTTCGTATTGCGATATTATCGGGGTTCGCGCATTTGCAAAGTTTAAAAGCCGCGATGACGACTATTCAGAAAAAACCCTGAACCAGTTTATTCAATATTCCGGGGTGCCGGTGGTAAGTATGGAAGGTGCTACACGCCATCCGCTGCAAAGTTTTGCCGACCTGTTGACAATTGAAGAACACAAAACTGTTGACCGTCCGAAAGTTGTACTTACCTGGGCGCCACATCCAAAAGCACTGCCGCAGGCTGTTCCAAATTCGTTTGTTGAATGGATGCGCAAAACAGATTTTGAACTTGTGGTTACACATCCCGAAGGTTACGAGCTTGCGCCTGAATTTATGGGCGATGTGAAAGTAGAATACAACCAGAAAAAGGCTTTTGAGGGAGCCGATTTTATTTATGCTAAAAACTGGTCGTCATATTCAAACTACGGGCAAATCCTTTCAAAAGATTTTGGATGGACAGTGAACGAAGAAAAAATGGCGCTTACCAACAATGCTAAATTTATGCACTGTCTGCCGGTTCGGCGCAATGTGATTGTTACCGACGGTGTAATCGACAGCAAAAATTCGATTGTTATTCCTGAAGCCGCCAACCGCGAAGTTACCGCACAAGCTGTGCTGAAAATGATTTTGGAAGATTTATAAATCAAAAGCCACAGATTCACAGATTTAAAATTAATAATCTGTGAATCTGTGGCGATAATTAAAAATGAGTGGCAAATAGTAAAATCGAAATCATTCCAGCCATCGACCTGATTGAAGGCAAATGTGTGCGGCTTTCGCAGGGTGATTACAGCCAGAAAACCGTTTACAACGAAAATCCGCTGGAAGTGGCCAAAATGTTTGAGGCTGCCGGAATACGCCGTTTGCATCTTGTCGATTTGGATGGTGCTAAAGCAAAACACATTGTCAACCATAAAGTGTTAAAGCAAATTGCCACAAAAACGAGCCTGGTGATTGATTTTGGCGGCGGACTGAAATCGGATAAAGACCTTGAAATTGCTTTTAACGCAGGTGCGGCAATGGTTACAGGCGGCAGTATTGCGGTGAAAAACAGAGACACTTTTTTGCAGTGGCTCGAAAAATATGGTAGCGAGAAAATCATTCTCGGTGCCGATGCCAAAGACCGAATGATTGCAGTGAGTGGCTGGATAGAAGCAACCAATTTACCCGTAATTGATTTTATTTCAGGCTATTTTGAAGATGGAATACGGAAAGTAATTTCCACCGATATCAGCCGCGATGGAATGCTCACCGGACCTGCGTTTGAATTGTACGCTGAAATCATGAAAAGCCAGCCTGAAGTTGAAATCATTGCCAGTGGCGGCATCTCGTCAATAGACGATATTTTAAAATTAAATGAAATGGGTGTTCCGGGAGTGATTGTGGGAAAAGCAATTTATGAGGGGAAAATAGTAATGAGAGATATTGAGCTATTTCAATGCTCTTAGACGTAGTTAGCTATTTTAGGTTTATTGTAATTAAATTAACCTATTTAAGTTGATATTTGTAATATTAACTAATATTGGTTAATATTATATTGTGAAAATGAAAACAGAAGCGGTAATAACAGGAGATATAATAAATTCGTCGATTTTAAGCGATGAACAAAAGACTCTTGTCAGGCTTAATCTGGAACAATACACTTCAAATAATCCTGATATTCTGTTACCATTGCAATTTTATCGGGGCGACAGTTTTCAGTTAATGGTCAAAAAAGAAAGAGCTGCGCGGATAGCAGTTTTTATTGAAGCAATTATTTATTCGTCAGTAAATACATTTGCCCGTATTAGTATTGGAATTGGTTTGGTTTCAAAAATAGTTCCTGATAATGTTTTGCAATCTGAAGGTGAAGCGTTTCAACTTTCCGGACATCAGATGGATACGATGAAAGAAGAAGGGCGTTTAATGAAGATTGCGTTGAACAACAAGCAGTACCAATCAATTTTATCAGCAACATTTTATCTGGCCGAGAGTATAATTTTAGGTTGGAAACCTGGTATGGCAGCAGTAATTGCTCAAATACCATTTGCAAAGACGCAAAAAGAAATTGCAGAAAAACTGAATATTTCAAGTGCAGCAGTCAGCAAGGCACTTAAAGCAGGCAACTGGCCTTCGGTGGAAAATTTTCTGTGTGGTTATGAAGAGGCATTAAAAGAAATTTAATATGAATTCGGTTTTTCTTCCAATGTTAGCAGGGCATTTAATTGCCGATTTTTGGTTGCAGCCAGAATCATGGGTGGCCCATAAAAAAGAAAATGGGATTAAATCTTCGAAAATGCTGCTTCATGTTGTTATTGTATCAATCCTACCTTTACTTTTTACTTTTCGGTTAAATCTGTGGTGGTTTGTACCGGTTATTTTTGTCACTCACCTGTTAATCGATTTTTTTAAAACAAAATTGAAAGATAACATTGTGGCTTTTTTAGCTGATCAGTTATCTCATGTGCTTGTTTTGTGGATATTGGCATGGAGAGGAACTGATGCCGAAATTCAGCAAAATGCCGTTGTATTCTGGATTTATGTTTGTGGATTTGTCTTAATAACTAACCCGATAGGTATTTTTATCGGGAAGTTTTTGAATGTATTAATTTCCGGAAAAAATACTTTGGCAAAAACTGATGTATCGGGTTGGATAGGGATTTTCGAAAGAATATTGATTTTGATATTTATTATAACCGGACAGTTTTCTGGCATAGGTTTTTTAATTGCTGCAAAATCTGTTTTCAGGTTTAATGAAGCAAAGGAAGACGGAAATAAAAAAGCTGAATATTTTTTATTGGGAACTTTAATTTCATTCACATTGGCAATTATTGTCGGGCTGGGAATATTGAAACTTAAAGAATTATTGTGTAGTAATTAATACTCCCTCCCTTTGGGGAGGGTTGGGGAGGGGTTATGCTAGCAAAACGAATCATACCATGTTTGGATATCCGCAACGGGCAAACCGTGAAAGGAGTGAACTTTGTAAACATCCGCGAGGTGGGCGACCCGGTTGAACTGGGCGCTAAATACGCCGCCGATGGCGCCGATGAGCTGGTTTTTCTTGATATCACGGCCACCCACGAAGGCCGTAAAACCTTTGTGGAACTGGTAAAACGGATTGCTGCTCACCTGAATATTCCGTTTACTGTAGGCGGTGGAATCAGTGAGTTGCGTGATGCCGAAAAACTGCTTAGCGCCGGTGCCGATAAAATCTCGATAAACTCTTCTGCAGTCAGAAGTCCGAAACTGATTGATGATTTGGCGCTGAATTTCGGGAGCCAGTTT
>DYSZ01000091.1 GCA_020726265.1 Draconibacterium orientale | reverse complement strand
CAGGATTTAAAGCGCGGTTGCGGAATTCCTGCAAAGCTTCCTGGTCAACCAGCGGAACGATGTCTTCCATTTCAATGGCCTCAATTTTCTGAACTTCGTGTGAAGTGCGGAAACCATCGAAGAAAGCGAGGAACGGAACTCTCGATTTCAGCGTTGCAAGATGAGCAACACCTGCAAGGTCCATTTCTTCCTGCACCGAACCGGCGCCCAACATGGCGAAACCGGTCTGGCGGGCAGCATAAATATCGCTGTGGTCGCCAAAAATCGAAAGTGCATGTCCGGCAAGGGCACGGGCACTTACGTGAAAAACTGTCGGCAGCAATTCGCCTGCAATTTTATACATGTTCGGAATCATCAAAAGCAATCCCTGCGATGCAGTGTAAGTTGAAGTTAATGCACCACTCTGCAATGCACCGTGAACGGCCCCGGCAGCGCCACCTTCGCTCTGCATTTCTGCAAGACGAACGGGACGGCCAAACATATTCTTTTTACCGAAAGCTGCCCACTCATCCACGTATTCAGCCATCGTTGATGACGGTGTAATCGGATAAATACAGGCTACTTCGCTGAACATGTAACTCATATACGCTGCGGCATAGTTTCCGTCACATGTGATAAACTTTTTTTGTTTTGTCATTTTTAAACTAATTTTTATAGTGTTTTAATTTTAAAATCTGATACTTGATACTCGATATTTGATAATTGACACTTGATTCAGGGAGCGAGATAATCGTCATCCCGAAGTTGATATGTTGATTCAAGTTCGTTTACAATGTTATGTTTTTCCTGAACCGCGTTTATAAAGTTGTTTAATTTTTTCCCCAATATTTCCAGTTTTTCTTGTAACTCATTGTATAGTTGGTTGGTTGTTTGTTAATGATTCTATATTGTGTAAATTTTCCAGATGGTCGATTGTTTCATCGTTTGAAGCAACCGAATGAACTAGGAACTTTAAAAAGTCCTGTTTATAAACCCTTCTGCCGTAACCTTCAACGATTAATGATTTTACTGATTTCGATGAACGTCTTATCTGGCTGCCTTCTTCGTACATTTCAAATGCAGGAAGTTCATGCAGCGTCATCCTGTGAATCTTTACCACAAGTTCATTTGCAATCTGCCATATTTCCAGTTTCTTATAAGACATCTTTTCTTTCAAATCTCAAATTCCAATATCCAGTATCTTCAATCTTTTTATCCAGTATCTTGTTTCTAGTACAAAAACCCAAACAGCCACAGTGGTATTTTATTGCCTTCGCCAATTTCAATCATATCAGCTGCGGCGTATATTCCCGGTACGGGTTCAATTTTCCGGCCACCCACTGTAAAATGGTATTTGTTTTTTACCATAAAATCAGCCTCCGGCGTACTCTTCACATCACAAATATAATCCACCTGATTGTAAAAAAAGGTGTGGCGTAAATTTATATTACCGGTGTTAGTAGGTGCAATGGCATACAACAGGTTGGTGTTGTGCAGATACACTTTTACAGGTTTTTTTACCTGTTCCTCATCGCCGTTAGCATACAAAAGATGAATGAGTTTTGCGTTTTTCAGGTAATTCAGGTAGTTCATCACCGTGGCGCGCGAGGTTTCAATGGCAGTGGCTAATTTACTCACGTTGGGGGTAAACGGCGTTTCCAGCGCGATGAGGTGCAGCAGTTTGCGCAGTTTTGGCAAATATTTCAACTCAATTTGGTTAATATAGGGCACATCAATTTCGAGGGCGAGGTTTACATGCGTGAGCAACCGGTTGATGTAAAAGTTAGGGTCGTCGATAAAATAGGGGAAGTAGCCGCCTTTCAGGTACTCGTTAAAATAAGCAAGCGGACGTACTTTCGAAACAATTTCCTGTGCAATTTCCACATGGTTTTCAACTATCTCCTCAAGCGAATAATATCTGAAATGGTTGCCGGTCTGGTGGTTCAGGTATTCGCGGAACGAAAGCCCGGCCAGGTGGTGAATGTGTGCAACTCCCTGTAAATCGGGGTTTCCTTCGGTAATGCGTAATACAGGCGACGAGCTGAAAACGATTTTTAAATCAGGTATTTCATTGGCACATTTGCGCAGTTCCGACGACCATTCAGGGTATTTCTGAATCTGGTCGAGCACAAGCAGTTTTCCGCCGCGTTTGGCAAACTCATCGGCAAACGAGCTGATGCGGCGTTTGGTAAAATAAAAATTATTGAGGTTGATGTACAGCACCGAGTTGTCGTCTTTAAAATTATCGCGGATGTAATCGAGCAGAAAAGTGGTTTTGCCAACGCCCCTGAACCCCTTTACTGCAATGAGTTTCCGGTTCCAGTCGATTTGTTTCGAAAGCTCCCTTTTGATGGTGGGCTTCCGGCTTTCGAGCAACGATTTATGTGTAAGCTGAAAAAAATCCAATGCTGTATAATTTTGATGCAAAACTAATCAGAAATATGAAAATATTGCAATCTTTAGATAGCAGGAATTATTTTCGGCTGTAATTTATATCTGATAAAAATAAGAATTGAATCTTGTTGTTTCAGTGTTTTATGATTTTATCTGACAGCGTTTTAGCAGTTATTTTTGCATTTGCAGCATCACCTGGCCGGCTATTCTCCCGAATTGGCGGGACTACTGACAGGAAGTATCCGGGTCTGCCAGGCCGTTGACTGAAGTTAACGGAAATATTTCCGTCTGCTTTAGCTGACGGTTCGAGTTGTATTATATTCTGTATTTTTGCCACAAACAAAACGAGCATGAACAACAGTCCCGAGTTGCTTTTACCCGCCGGAAACCCCGAAGCCTTTTTTGCTACGCTGCAGGCCGGTGCGGGTGCGGTGTACCTGGGACTGGAACAGTTCAACGCCCGCGGCAGGGCCACCAATTTCAACAGCCGCCAGTTGCCCGCCATTTTGCGCGAGGCCCGCAAAAAAAATGTAAAAGTCTATATCACACTCAACACGGTGGTAAAAAATACAGAAATGGGTAAACTGATTGATGTGCTGGCTTTTTTAAACGAATCCCAACCCGATGCGGTGATTGTGCAGGACTGGGGCGTTTTTTACCTCGCCCGCACCTTTTTCCCGCGGCTTGTGATTCATGCCTCCACGCAAATGGGCATCCACAATTCGCAGGGTACACAATACCTGACCGGTTTAGGTTTTGCCCGCACCGTGCTGGCCCGTGAACTTACACTGAAAGAACTGGAAACCGTGGTGAAAAATTCACCGTCGGAAACCGAAGTTTTTGTGCACGGCGCACTGTGTTACTCGTTTTCGGGGATGTGTCTTTTCAGTAGCTACACGGGCGGACGCGGTGCCAACCGCGGTATTTGTTCGCAGTCGTGCCGCCGCACCTACGATGATGCGGGTAAGCACAAATTCCTGTTCAACCTGAAGGATAACCAGTTGCTTGATTTGATTCCGCAACTGGCTGCGATGGGTGTTGCCAGCCTGAAAGTGGAGGGCCGCATGAAACCTGCTGAATATGTTTTCAGGGTGGGGTCGGCCTACCGGATGGTCCTCAACGACAGCCGCCGCATGGATGAGGCAAAGCAACTGCTGGCGCTCGATTTCGGGCGACAGAAAACCCGCTGGTTTGCCGGTGGCGATGTAAAAGAAGCAGTTTCTGATGACAGTTCCACCGGAATTCTTATGGGCAAAGTGGAACGTGTGGACAAAGATTCGCTGCTCATTAGTTCGTCGTTGCCCATCGAAAACCGCTATCGGCTGCGGCTGATGAATGCCGGTGGTGGCGAACCGGTTCACCTGGTGGTGAAAAAGGTTTCCAAAGAGGGCGCTTTTTACCGCGTGAACCGCGACAACCTGCCGGTTTCTGCCGGAAGCCGTATCTATCTCACCAAACTACAGGACATCCGGTTTCCCACCCGGATAGAGGAAACACAGCAGTTGCCCGCGCCGCTAAACAACAAACTAAAAAAAGAGATTCTGCAAAAAATTCAGCCTGTAAAAAATGAGCAGGCCGGAGAGAAGCTCTATTTCAGAATCGGGTCGGCTGAATGGCTGAAACTCATCAGTTTTGCTGAATTGGACGGGCTTTTTCTGTCTTTTTCAAAACAAAGCTGGATGCGTTTTAATCCTGCTGAACCATTGATTCAGCAAAACCGCGACAAGGTAATAGTGGAACTGCCCCGTTTTATTGCTGAAAAGTCGCTGGGTTTTTATACTGAACTTGTTGAGAAAATGGTACAACACGGAATCAGGTCGTTTGTGGTGAGCCATCTCTCGCAAAAGCTGATGATTCCTGCCGGTTGCCACATTTTTGCCAGCGAGAACGTGTATGTTTTTAACGATGCCGCCGCGCGTTTCCTCGAAATTGAAGGCGTTGAAAACTTTGTTTACCCGTTTGAAAGCGACTTTGAAACGCTGGATTCGATGAGTCACAAAAACGGAATTGTTCCTGTATTTTTCTACCCGGAGCTTTTCTTTTCGCGGATGCCGGTGCAGCTGGAAAACGAAGAGTCGTTCGCGGGTGACGATACAAAAAGCCGCTACAGACGGTTCCGTAAAAACGGGCTCACGGTGGTGGTCCCCGACAAAGCAGTGTCCATCCTTCAGCATAAAAACAGGCTCTCGGCAAAAGGTTTTTCCTCGTTTCTGATTGATGTTACCTGGGACACCCTCTCTAAAAACCGGCTGAAAACCCTGAAAACAAGGTTTCTGAAGTCGGAACAGCTACAGCCTACCACATCGTTTAATTTTACCAAAGGGTTGGTGTGAGAGTGCGGCTGGCGTGGTTGCATTTGCAATTTATCCGTCCGCTGAAAAGCCTATATAATTGCGAAACTGGAATGACAAACTCCGGTCACGAAGTTTCGGGATATGCCGGAGATTAAGAAAGATGAACCGCACCGGACTTTAGTCCAAATATCTCATAATATGGGCTAAAGCCCGCAATACTAGTTAACACTTATCCCCTGGCATAAATGCCAAGGTTAGTCAATCCATGTTTTTTGCATTCAATCTGCAGACGGCAATAGTTATAAATCGGGATTGGCGATTTAATGTCGTTTAGTTAATAAAATCAGACTTCGACTACGCTCAGTCTGACAGTCACCCTGAGCGTAGTCGAAGGGTGTTCGAAATTACTTTCTTTTGGTTTTATCCTTAACTAAACGACATTGATTGGCAATTTGTAATCGCCAATGAGGAAATGTGTTTAAACTGTTTTCAGAAATTTGTTTCCAGCAAACTTTCAAAATCAACAAGCACATTGTTGCCCATCGAATCGGTAATACTGTGGTTGTCGCAAACAAGCGTGCGGTTGGGTTTCTTGGCAATCGAGGCATAATCGTGTGTCACCATCAGCACAGTTTTTCCTTCATTATTTAAACGGATAAATAAATCCACAATTTCAGCAGATGTTTCGGGGTCGAGGTTTCCGGTGGGTTCGTCGGCCAGAATCAGTTCGGGATTGTTCAGAATGGCGCGGGCAATCACCACACGTTGTTGTTCTCCGCCACTAAGTTGGTGCGGCATTTTTGTGAGTTTGGGTAACATGCCCACGCTGTCGAGTACTTCAGCAATCCGCGATTCAATGTCCAGCTTGTTTTTCCAGCCGGTGGCTTTCAGCACAAACGAAAGATTGTCGTGTACATTCCTGTCAGTCAACAGTCTGAAATCCTGAAAAACCACACCTATTTTCCGGCGCAGTGCCGGTATTTCGCGAGGTCTTATTTTATACAATTCAACACCGGCCACTATGCCACTGCCCGATTGCAGCGGAATTTCGGCATGAATTGTTTTAATGAGGCTCGATTTCCCGGTGCCCACTTTGCCAATCACATAAATAAATTCGCCCTGGCTGATTTCAAGGTTCACGTCGGCAAGAATCAGGTTTTCACGCTGATAGATGTCGGCTTTAACCAATTTCACAATTTTATTCGATTCCATAACTCAAATATAGTCAGGTGAAGTTCGGTAAATTTATGCGCGGCCAAAATAATAAACAAAGAAATAAACAGTTTCCTGTTAAGAAATTACATTGATTTGCAACTCAACTGCCATTTGATTCACCTATTTTAGAATGATAAATGATTTTTATAATCTGAAACCAGTCAACCATGGCAGTTGGCATTTTACAACAGAAACAAAAAGCATGAGAACAATTCACCTGTTATTTTTAGTAGCCATAACCATTTTGTTGCAGTTTGAGGTACAAGGCCAGGAAACAGGCTATTACAGCAACGTAAGGCGCGAAATCGATATGGCGAAAGAGTTGTTTGCCAATGGCAAATACATTTCCACATTCCGCGAATTTCAGAAAATCCAGTCGCGGCTCGATGCACAATCGGAGCTTTATTCCGAAGCCGAATATTACAAGTCGGTTGCTTCGCTGAAAGCCGGTTACACGGCCGGAAGTAAAATGCTGACTGCTTTTACAAAAAATTACTCCGAAAGTCCGTATATCAACAACGCTTTTTTCTATCTAGGCGAATACCAGTTTGATAAAAAGCAGTACGCTGTGGCGCTGAAAACTTTCGAAAATGTAAACCGCAACGACCTGGACGAGCAGGACAGGCTGAAGCTGACTTACCAGAGCGGGTATGCCAACATGATGACCGACAATCTGCAACAGGCCGCAAAAGAGTTTGCAAAGGTAAAAGATGCAAATACCATTTACGGCAAACCTGCCACCTACTACTGGGCGCACATCATGTACCTTGAGGAAAAATTTCCGGAGGCGCTCGATGGTTTCAGAAAACTGAACAACGACCCGGCTTACTCTCGGGTAATCCCGATGTACATCAGTCATATTTATTACAAACAGAAGAATTACGCCGAAGTGGTGAATTATACGGGCCAGGTGATAAACGATGTGGAGGAAGAGCAAAAGCCCGAACTTTCAAAACTTCTGGGCGACTCCTATTTCCAATTAGGCCAGTACGAAAAGGCATTGCCTTTTATGGAGGCTTATTTTGCCGCAACGAAACTGCAAACCCGCGGGGAAAGTTATGTTTTGGGTTACTGTTATCATTACACCGGAAGTTATTTCAAGGCATCGCCCCTGCTCGAAAAGGCCTCGAAAGGCGATGATGCGCTGGCGCAGAATGCCTATTATCACCTTGCCGACTGCTACGTAAAAACCAACGAAAAAGAGAAGGCAAAAATGGCCTACGACGCGGCTTCGAAACTCAGCTTCGACGAAAAAATAAAAGAAAATGCGTTGTTTAATTATGCCAAACTTACCTACGAGCTTTCGTTTTCGCCTTTCAACGAAACCATCAAGGCTTTTGATACTTATATTGAAACTTATCCCGATTCGGAGCACAATGCCGAAGCTTACCAGATTTTGAGCGAGGTTTACATGGTGACCAAAAACTACAAGGATGCCATCAGCTCGATTGAAAAAATTAAGGTAAAAACGCCCGCCATTTTAAAGGCTTACCAAAGAGTTACCTTTTACCGCGGGCTTGAGTTGTTTAACAACCTGGCGTACCAGCAGGCTATCGGATTTTTCGATCAGTCGCTCGAAAACAACCAGGACCGCACCATTTACGCACAAACCCTTTACTGGAAAGCCGAAGCGCTTTACCGCACCGGCGACTACAGTGAGGCTATTAATAATTTTGTGCGATTTCTTACCTCGAACGGCGCTTCAGCACTTCCCGAATTTAATGCCGCGCGGTACAACCTCGCATATGCCTATTTCAAACTGGAAGATTATGACCTTTCTGCAACCAATTTCTCGAAATATGTTGATGCTGTAAAAGGCAATCGCTCCGAAAAACTTGCCGACGCACTCAATCGCCTGGGCGACATCAGCTTTCTGAAAACCGATTATACAAAAGCATTTCAATATTACCAGCAATCATTTAGTCTGAAAACATTCGAACCCGATTATTCGCTTTACCAGATTGCTTTTTGCAAAGGGTTACAGCGCGATTATCAGGGCAAAATTGCCAACCTTGAACAGTTACTTTCAGCTTACCCCGAGTCGGCTTTTCAGGATGATGCCCTTTACGAATTGGGACGTGCTTACGAGCGCTTGGGCGAAACCACAAAAGCATCGGCACAATATAATAGCCTTGTGCAAAACCACAAACAGAGCAGTTTTTACCGCAAAGCATTGTTGCAGTTAGGATTAATGAATTTCAACAACGGTAACTACAATCCGGCACTGGCACAATACAAGGAGGTGGCTGAAAAATTCCCTGAAACACCCGAAGCACAGACAGCGATGATGGGCATCAAAAATTGTTACATCGAACTGAACAATGTGGACGGCTATTTCAATTATACAAAACAATCGGGGATAGGAAACAGTATCAGGGTTTCGGAACAGGATTCGCTCACTTTTATGGCAGCCGAGAGGTTGTACATGGCAGGCGATAAAAATGCCGCAGCCCAGTTAAGCAGGTATCTTCAGCAGTTTCCCGATGGAAGTTTTGTACTGAGTGCCCACTTTTATTTGGCCGAATCGTTGTACAAAGACGGAAAATTTGCCGATGCCAACAGCCATTACACTTTTGTGGCAAGTCAACCCGAAAATATTTTCAGAGAGCAGGCTGTTTCGCGGGCTGCCGAATTAACACTGAACGCCGGAAACCACACCGCAGCGCTTGATTTGTGCAACCGCCTTGAAGCCATGGCCAGCAACAAATGGAATATTTTGCGCGCCAACACCGGGCAAATGCGATGCTACTTCGCCCTCGAAGATTACAACAATGCGCTGATTGCCGCCGGAAAAATCAAAAAATCGGAAACCGCCAGCGAGGTTGTTAAACGCGAAGCCAGTTTTGTAGAAGGTAAATCGAATTACATGACCGGAAAATTTGATAAAGCGCTGGATGGTTTAAAAGCCACCGCAACCGATGTAAATTTTGAGCAGGGCGCCGAAGCCAAATACCTTGTGGCCGAAATCCTGTTCAAACAAAAAAATGTGCAGAAATCGGAAGCCGAAATCATTGATTTTATCGATAAAAACACGCCACACCAATACTGGCTTGGCAAGGCATTTATTTTGCTTGCCGATATTTACCTCAGTCGTAACGATGAATTTCAGGCGAAACATACACTGAAAAGTTTGGTTGAGAATTACAACAACAACACCGACGGCATTATTGATGAAGCATCTAAAAAACTTTCGGTTATCGAAAACAATGAGAAACAGGAACAGCAAAATGCTATCGACAGCTCATTCCAGATGAAAATTAAACAATAAAACTTCGTAACCATGTATATCAGAATAAAAGCCGTTTTACTCATTACAATTATTGGAATCCCGGGCTGGGCAAGCGCTCAGCGCGATACCACACTAAACCGCGAGGTTGAGGTTGTAAAATCTTTCACCCCCACACTGCTCGATGTGCACAAAATAAACGATCTGCCGAAAATTAAGGATACCGAACCTAAAAAGCCTGTTTTTGATTATAACATAAGCAGTCAGCCGGTGGTAAATTCATTTGCTGTAAATCCGCTAAAAGCTGCTACCATCGAATCGAATCCGCCGGAGCAAAAAGGCTACGGACTGATAAAAGCCGGTGTTGGCAACTACTACAAACCTTATGGCGAGTTTTTCTTTAATCACCTTGCGTCAAAAAAATCGATTTTTGGTATTCATGCCATGCATTTGTCGTCGCACGGAAAACTGGAATTGGAAGGAGGTGACGAAGTTGATGCGCCGTTTTCGAAAAATGAAGCCGAAGTTTACTGGACACAGTCTTTCAGCCAGAAAATCCTATCGACAAGCGTAACTTTTAATCACGATGGGTTTAATTATTACGGTTATCCGAAAGATGCTGTGCCAGCGCCGCTGCTCGAAGAAAACCAAGACATTAACTATTTTGGAACAAAACAAACTTTCAGTAAGGGTGGACTTAGCGTAAAGCTGAATAATCCTTCACTCGAAATGAATGAGCCGAATTTCGGGTTCGATTTCGGGTACAACTATTTTCAGACAAAAACAGGGCAAAACGAGCATTTTGCAAATTTTACCGCTCATATACAGCAGCCTTTTAACTTTGGCATCGGCTTGCTCGATGCAGGGGTTTCGTTTGTACAGGACAATAATGTGATAAATCGGATAACCACTGAGTTGGGGTCGCGCCAGCAATCGTGGTTGTATCTTAATCCTGCCGTTTACCTGGGTAAAAAGGAACTTAACCTGCGAGCCGGGTTAAAAACATGGTACATTTCCGATACAGAAATCAATACGCAGGTTCGGATAATCCCCGATGTGCTTGTAAATTATACCCCCGTCGAGGATGTGATAAAGCTTTATGCCGGGATTAACGGAAATCACATCAGCAATCACTATTCAAAAATCGCTTACGAAAACCCGTTTGCTGATCCTGAACACGACGTGAAGAACAGTTTCGAAAAAATCAGGTTTTATGGTGGGTTCGATGGTAAATTCGGTAAAAAAACAAACTTTAAAATCGGGTTCGATTATGCCATTACCGACGACCAGCCTTTTTATTACCTGCATGAATATACTTTTACCGGAGGAGGTTCATACCCGAATCCAGACCCTATAATTACTGATAACGATTTCAAAATTCTGTACGACGATTTTAACCGTTTTGAAATCAATGCCGAAGTTTTTCATACCACAGCCGGAAAACTGGATTTGCTGGCAAATGCCAACTATTACGTTTACAACATGAAAAACGAAACTGAGGCCTGGAATATGCCCGACTGGGATGCCACTCTGAGTGTGGGATATAAAATTACTGAACAGTTAAGTGTTTCTGCCGATTTTTATTTAATCGGGGCAAGAAAAGCACTGATTAAAGAAACTCTTTTTAAAAGTTTACCACCCACGTCTTCTGTGGCAAATCCTGCAACTTACAAATCTTATAATCTCGACACTGCTTTTGATATGAATGTTCGTGGCAATTATAAAATCACCGAAAAGTTTTCGGCATTCGCTCAACTCAACAATTTTAGTTTTCAGAAATACCAGCGCTGGTTTGGTTACCCGGTTCAAAGTTTTAATTTTCTGGCAGGGGTAAGCTATGCATTTTAAATGTTAAATAATCGAAAATAAAACCTTGTCGGGCAACATCATTTAGAAGCTGCTTTATCAGGTTTTATTTCTCATTCTCAGGTTGATAACTTGTTGAAAAATCCGATTGGGTTTCACTGTCAGTTAACCCCGTGCTTTGGTTTATTTTGTTATATTTGCCCGTTAAATTTGAAATGGCACAACAATCTATTTAAAATATTAAAAATCAAGTAGTTTCCTGTATAAAGAAAATCGCTTTTACAATGGAAACTATTTTGTTTTATGAATTTGAATAAGAACAACAAAACAGGCATTTTACAATGAGTGAAATAGAAAAAAACGAAACAGGAAACAACTCGAACGGAAATTATTCAGCTGATAGTATCCAGGTACTTGAGGGTTTGGAGGCGGTAAGAAAACGCCCATCGATGTACATTGGTGACACAAACGAAAAAGGGTTACACCACCTGGTTTACGAAGTGGTGGATAACTCAATTGACGAAGCACTGGCTGGATATTGCGGCAATATCGATGTAATTATTCATGCCGATAATTCGATTACAGTAAAGGATGATGGTCGCGGTATTCCAACAGAAATTCATACAAAAGAAAACAAATCGGCGCTCGAAGTGGTAATGACAGTGCTTCATGCGGGTGGTAAATTCGATAAAGATTCATACAAGGTTTCAGGTGGTTTGCATGGTGTGGGTGTGTCGTGTGTAAATGCACTTTCATCGCATTTGCGTGCCGAAATCCACCGCGATGGTAAAGTTTGGGAGCAGGAATATTCAATTGGCAAACCCTTGTACAGTGCGCGGGTGATTGGAGATTCGGATTTGCATGGTACAATCGTTAATTTCAAACCCGACGATACAATTTTCCTCACCACAGTTTACAAATACGAAATTCTTACAGCACGTTTGCGTGAACTGGCATTTCTGAATGCCGGTATTAACCTCTCAATTATTGATGAACGTGTTACCGAAGAAGATGGAAGTTTCAGAAAAGAAAGTTTCTTTTCAACAGCGGGGTTAAAAGAATTTGTTGAGTATCTCGATGAAACAAGGGTTAGCCTGATTGATAATGTGATTCATGTATCGTCAGAAAAAACAGGGATACCCGTTGAAATTGCATTGCAATACAACACATCGTATTCCGAAAATATACATTCGTACGTTAACAACATCAACACCATCGAAGGTGGAACCCATCTGACAGGTTTCAGACGTGGGTTGACACGCACGCTGAAAAACTATGCCGATCAGTCGGGGATGCTTTCGAAATTGAAAATCGAAATTAGTGGCGATGACTTCCGCGAAGGTTTAACCGCCGTTATTTCTGTAAAAGTGCAGGAGCCGCAATTTGAGGGTCAAACCAAAACAAAACTTGGAAACTCTGATGTTAGTATTTCTGTTGATCAGGCAGTTAGCGATATGCTTAAAAACTACCTCGAAGAAAATCCAAAGGATGCCAGGACTATTGTAAGTAAAGTATTACTTGCAGCACAGGCAAGAGAAGCTGCCCGTAAAGCCCGTCAATTGGTGCAACGCAAAAGCGTCCTTACTGGCGGTGGTCTTCCCGGTAAACTTACCGATTGTTCGGAGAAAGATCCATCCATTTGCGAAATTTTCCTTGTTGAGGGAGACTCGGCTGGTGGAACTGCAAAACAGGGTCGCGACCGCCGTACACAAGCCATTTTGCCACTTCGTGGAAAAATCCTGAACGTGGAAAAAGCGATGATGCACAAAATCTTCGAAAACGAGGAAATCAAGAATATTTTCACTGCTCTGGGTGTAACAATTGGTACTGCTGAAGATTCAAAAGCGCTTAATATCGAAAAACTGAGATACCACAAAATTGTAATCATGACCGATGCCGACGTGGATGGCAGTCACATCGCAACGCTAATTATGACTTTCTTTTTCAGATACATGAACGATTTGATTCAGCGTGGACATATTTATATTGCCAATCCGCCACTGTTTCTGGTTAAAAAAGGGAAAAAGGAAGCTTATGCCTGGAACGACCAGCAACGTTTACAGCTAATTAACGAATGGGCTGAAGGCAACGAAAGCGCAGTACACGTGCAACGTTACAAAGGGTTGGGAGAAATGAACGCAGAACAGCTTTGGTCAACCACAATGAATCCTGAACAGCGCACATTGCAGCAGGTAACCATCGAAAATGCTGCCGAAGCCGACCATATTTTTTCTATGCTCATGGGCGACGATGTTCCGCCTCGCCGGAAATTTATTGAAGACCATGCCACCTATGCAAATATTGATGCGTAAATTCAGATTATAAGATTTTGAGTATTGAGTACTGAGACAGAAAAGATGCTGTTAAAGTAAGTTTTCAAAATCGTATCTGAAAAATCGTATGAAAAATCAAGGGAAGCCCGGATTTTTACCTGTTGCATTTTACTCAATACTCATTACTTAATACTCATAGCTTACAAATGAATATCTGTGTCTTTTCATCGTCGAGCAATGCCATTGCCGAAGTATATTTCGAAGAAGCCCATGCCTTGGGAAGACTGATTGCTGAAGGCAATCATGCCCTCATCAACGGGGGCGCCAATGTGGGTTTAATGGAAGCTGTAACTGTGGCAGCCAGCAATCATGGTGCAAAAACCATCGGTATCATCCCCGAAATGTTGAAGGAAAGGTCGCTGGCTTCCGACAATGCCCACCAGGTAATTGTTACACCCGACATGCAGGAACGAAAAGCCCGCATGCGCGACATGTCCGACGCTTTTATTGCACTGCCCGGAGGGTTCGGTACGCTTGAAGAAATTCTTGAGGTAATTACGCTCCGTCAGCTTTCGTATCACACAAAGCCCATAGTTTTCATCAATACTAACGGTTTCTTCAATCATCTTTTTAAACAGTTTGAAGTTTCATACAACGAGATGTTTGCCAAAGACGTTTACCGTGAACTCTATTTTGTGGCTGCAAATTCAGTTGAAGCAATGGATTTTATTATGAATTACACGCCAGTGGTGCTCGATACCAAATGGTTTAAAGTGCCGGAGCGTCAATGACGGTATCCGGGGCAACTGACAAATTTTCATTTTTACTGACAAAAACTTTTTCAGCCTTTTAACAATAGGCATTTTAAGTTGTTAATTATTCGAAAATCGGAGTACTGAGCCCGATTGCAGCAAAACAGTGGCAGCGTTTTTGCGTTTATGGTACACTGTGATAAACAAATAATATTTGATGTACCA
>DYSZ01000270.1 GCA_020726265.1 Draconibacterium orientale | reverse complement strand
GGAATAGCAAATCAGGGCTTGAGAAATTTCAAAAATTTCCCAAGCCCTGATTTTATAATTGACACACCCTGTTTTTTCATATATAAGTAACCCATCTCAATTCTTTTCACGGAGGTAAATATGTTTGTCTTACGCTTGTTATCTGAAGGAGGGGAAAGCCCCGACACAGCCCTGCAATGGATGTTGGCTGCGGCGCTTGTATTTTTTGTTGTGATGATTCTTGTTGGCTGGTGGGTGAGTAAGAATAAAAAGCCTGAGCCAGAAGTTCAACACGAAACGCATGAACACAAGAGCCATACCGCTGACGACTTGACCAAATTGGAAGGCATTGGTCCCAAGGTTGCCAAAGTTTTGAGCGATGCGGGGATTTTCACCTTTGAAAAACTTGCCCACGCTGAAGCCTCAGCCATTAAAAAAATATTGGATGCATCTGGAATGCAAATGATGAATCCCGAAGGCTGGATAGAGCAGGCAAAACTGGCAGCAGCAGGAGATTGGTCGGCGCTCGAAAAATTGCAATCTGAATTGAAAGGCGGGCGAAGGGTTAACGCCGAATGAAGAAAACGAAGAAGTTGTTGCCCGTTATTTTGTTTTTTTTTCGCGCTGGCGTTAACGGCTTGTGGCGCTGGGGCAGCCCCCGCCGTTGTGGATTCTGTCCCCTCTGAATTTTCAGGTCGGGTTAACCCACTCGGCTCAGAATCCGCGGCGGCAGGCGCAGAAATATTTAAGAACAACTGCGCAGCCTGTCATGGCGACCAGGGACACGGTGACGGTCCCGCAGGTCTGGCGCTCGATCCAAAACCGAAAGATTTGCCCATTCTCGCCGCAACTGTGGGAGACGACTATTTATTTTGGCGGGTATCGGTTGGAAAGTTGGGTACATCCATGGTTGGTTGGCAGGGCATTCTCACCGACGAACAAATCTGGCAGGTGGTGACGTTTATTCGTTCATTGCAATAGAAGGTTTGTTTTTTGCTGCCCTCGGCTTATGGCTGGGGGCGGCTTTTTTATACGGTAAAAATCTACTTGCTGAGGCTACTTTTTTATTGTATGATTATATTGAATTTTGTATATAAAATTTACAAAACGAAACGGAAATTATTATGCAAAAAGTATTAATTGTGGATGACGACCCGCAAGTAACCACCTTACTAAAAAAATACCTTTCCCCCAAAAATTTTGAAGTAACCACCGTTAATCAAAGTTCAAAGACAATTCAAACTGCCAACTTGATTCAACCTGATCTTTTTATTCTCGACCTGATGATGCCGCCGCCAGACGGTTTTGAACTGTGCAGGTTGTTGCGCGCCGACCAAAATTTTAGCCAAACCCCCATTTTAATTATCACGGCTATGGACATCAGCAACAGCAAGGCAACTTCTTTTGGCGCAAATGATTATCTTGCAAAACCTTTCAACCTTGATGAAGTGGTTGCAAGAATCAATCTGCTGCTCTATGGAAACATGGATGGAACAGCATAACCGCTGATAACTTTTATGCGTTAGGAAAATGCAAATGGCAAAAATTTTAATCATTGACGATGATGTTCAAACCACAAAATTATTGGAAAGTATTGTGCGGCTGCATGGTCACGAAACCGCTTTGGTTCACAACAGTATGAACGCAGTTGAAGTTGCAAACTCCATTGCGCCAGACATTATTCTGCTGGATATTATGATGCCTGGAATCAGCGGTATTGAACTTTGCAAGATGTTTCACTCCACATCCGAGCTTAAAGATATTCCCATTATTATTGTCTCAGCTTTGAATGATGTTGGCAGCAAAAAAGATGCATTCAACGCCGGTGCAAAGGAATTTCTTACAAAACCAATTTATTCAAGCGACCTTATTAATAAAATAGACGCCTTGTTGACAGAAGCAGGTGAAGGATGAATTCTGTCCTTCACCAAGTAGCCGCATAAAAACTGTACCCAGGGCGGATACAGTTTTTTTATGAATGGAAACGGCGGGCGGGATAAAATGTAGCGTAAAGTGTATAATATTAAAGTAATCGCTCAGGCTGTTAATTTTTTATCACAACAACATACCTTAAAGTTGTAGTTGTTTGAAGCAGCCAGCAACACCGTTAGTGTTTTGCCCTGGGTATTTCTTTTTTTGCCATTTGCATTATTATATTAATCAGGAAGAGCCGTATGACAAAAATTATGATCGTGGATGACGACGTGCAGGTCACAGTCCTTTTGGGAAAACTTCTTGCTATGGAAGGATTTCAGACAAATGCAGTGAATGACAGTTCGCAGGCGCATACGATTGCGCTTTCCGTCCAGCCTGATCTTTTTTTACTAGACTTGATGATGCCCGACCCAGACGGGTTTAAATTATGCAGACTCCTGCGAGCTGACCCGCATTTTATTTTTACGCCCATCATTATTGTTACAGCGTTGGATGATAACGATAGCAGGGTGGTTGCGTTTGGCGCCGGCGCCAATGACTACATTACCAAACCTTTTCACGCCAGCGAACTTGTGCAGAGAATAAGAAAACTGATTACTTAATTTTTCATTGCATTGGCGTAGGTTATTTTTTGGGACGCACTGGATATGAAAAAACATAAATTATTTTTCTTTTTTTCAGCCCTCCACTCCGTCAGATGATTTAGCAAATATATTGTTATGGTAGTGCGCCCAAGTCTTCATTATTGATGATTGCCCAAC
>DYSZ01000012.1:26577-42093 GCA_020726265.1 Draconibacterium orientale | reverse complement strand
AAACTAATCATTACCGACGCTTTTACAGGTCAGGCAGTTATGGGCGGGGCAGTTGGTTCCGTAATTATTACAGGTGTACGGCGCGCTTCGTTTTCAAACGAAGCCGGACTTGGAACAGCATCGATGGCACACGGTGCTGCCAAAACCAGTGAGCCCGTTCGTGAAGGGTTGATTGCCATGCTTGGCCCGATTCTCGATACCATGATTATTTGTACGATGACTGCATTGGCTCTGATTATAACCGGGGTTTGGAATACACCCGGCGTAGATGGGGTTTCGCTGACTACCCTGGCTTTTGAAACCAGCATGCCCGGATTTGGAAAATACATTCTGCTGATTACCGTGCTTTTCTTTTCACTCTCAACCATGTTTGCTTACCCTTATTACGGTGTAAAATGTCTGAGTTTTGTGGCCGGCGCCCGCTACGGAAAATACTACAACTATTTTTATGCTGGCTCCATCATTCTTGCTGCAACAGTGCAGATTGGAGTTGTTATATCGCTGATTGACCTGGCTTTTGGGTTGATGGCTTTCCCAACAGTAATCAGTGCAGTGTTGCTTGCACCGCATGTAAAACGGGCTGCAAAAGACTATTTCCACCGGCTTGAAACAGGTCAGTTTAAGTAGAACCAGGAATTGAAGCCAATTTTTCAAATTGAGAATCTCAAAATCATGGATATTAACCTGAAAGAAATTGAAAGTGCTTTTTATTCTGACGGGTTCAAACTGGGAATGAAAGTTTGTGAAGCCGGTTTTGAACCTGATACGCTTTATGCCGCTGTTGCAGAAATGTATTCCTCGGTGGATGGTTTTATTGATATTTTGACCGGATTTGCTTCTCAGCAGGAACAACCTGTTCATTGTAAAAAAGGTTGTGAATGGTGTTGTCACCAGCCCGTTTTTGCAATGACCTATGAATTGGATTTTCTGAATTACTTTATCGAAAATAATTTTGATGAGAAAAAGAAATCGGAATTGAAAAAACGGGCTGAAGATAAGAAAAGTGCCTTTGGTTTTTTAACTGAAACCAAGTTACTCAACTCCAAACATCCATGCCCACTGCTCGAAGACGGAGCTTGTTCAGCGTACGCTGCGCGCCCGATGGCTTGCAGAATATACCTTTCGTCCGACGTAAATTCATGCCTTCGGTTTTACAAAAAACCGGCAGACAATAACAACATTCCCAATTTACTAAATCTTCCACTGCGCGCCGGACGAATGATGAACGAAGGTTTTAAAGCGGCTTTGAAAAACCACGGGTTTGTTGCCAAAGAGTACCGGATTGAGGAAAAACTTCTTGAAAAAGATTAAACCTCCGGCACTAAAAATCCAGATTCTTCGAACTCCTTTAATAGAAATGCCGAAGCAAGCGGTCGGTTATTTTTTGTAAGCACTGTCGTTGTCCTGGCTTTTACAATCAGCTTTTCATCGGCTTTTCGCACAATCTGCTGGTCGAAAATTACCCGCAAATTGCCCTGCTTTCCTAATTTCAATCTCACAAAAAAAACATCACCCGGACGAAGCGGAAATTTATAATCGATTTCTGCCTTGATTACAACTGCATCGATACCATCGTTATGCAACTGTACAAAATCAATTCCAGCAGACTGAAGAAATTTGTGTCTGCAATGTTCAAGATAATTCTGGTAAATCGCGTTATTGACAATGCCCTGAAGATCGCATTCGTAATCACGCACCTCCATTTCAAGTTCAAATCCGGATTCGTTCATTTTCCGGATTATTAATTGGCTACCACCATTTTCGGGTATCCACCAAAAGCCTTAGCAAAGAAGCGGTGAAATGCATGGCCACCTTTTACCGGGCCGGCAAACATCATAATGCATTTTTTAGAAATGGTCGGAACTTGAGCTTCTTCCAGCATTTTCAGTGCTTCAGGAGTTTCCGAAGTTTGCTGAATCCACACCATTTTAATTCCCTTCTTAACAACAGTTTCGGCTACAGATGCTGTCTCTGTCTTTGGCGTTACAATCAATAAATGGGTTACATCGGCCGGAAGTTCGGCTACAGTTTTGTAGCATTTCACACCCTGAATTTCTTCAGCATTCGGATTTACCGGATACAGATGAAAGCCTTTCTGTTTCAATTCACTGAAAACATAACCTCCGAATTTTTTCGGATTGCGCGAAACGCCTGCTACAGCCAGTTTACGTGGCGCAAGAAAACTGTTGATTTGATTTAAGGTTACCACGGTTATTTTTTTGGTTATCGGTTACCGGATTGCCATCATTTTCAAGCTGAAATAAATAAATTTAACCGCTTGAAAACGACGAGAACATCCATTTATTTTATTTCAAAATCGAGTAGTTTTTTGTCTTCAAGAAAACCTTCGAGCCTGTCGCCAATTTTTACCGGGCCAACACCGGCCGGTGTTCCAGTGTAAATCAAGTCGCCAATTTTAAGTGTAACATATTTCGATATATGCGAAATAATATCATCGAAACTAAAAATCATCAGATTTGAATTTCCATCTTGTACCAAATTTCTGTTGATGTTCAGTTTAAACTGAATATTTGTGGCATCAGCAAGTTCTTCTTTATTAAAAAAAGTGTTACCCAGAACCGCAGCCTGGTCGAAAGCTTTAGCTTTTTCCCATGGCAGACCTTTTTCTTTGAGTTTTTGCTGAACATCGCGCGCTGTAAAATCGATACCAAGCCCTATTTCATCGTAATACCTATGTGCAAAATGCTTTTCAATATTCTTACCAATGCGGTTTATCTTCAGTACCAGTTCAATTTCGTGATGCACCTCGTTTGTCCAGTCGGGAATGTAAAATGGGTCGTTGTTGCGCAGCAGCGACGAATCGGGTTTCATAAAAAACACAGGTTCGTCAGGAACCTCGTTGTTCAACTCTTTGGCGTGTGCCACATAATTACGACCGATACAAATGATTTTCATGTTCAGTTTAATAACTAAGTAATGTGAAAGATAAAATGTTATATTTCTATCTCTCCACTCACCCCAAGTTCTCCCGGTTTACATCGCATGAACTCAGCTCCTCTCTTTACAAAGAGAGGGGCAAAGACACCGCAAGGTGGCTTGGGGTGAGTGAATTAAAATACGAAAACAAATACTTCTTATTTTTTAAAGTTCTTCCTATTTTTTTATTTTCAGAAACAAGTTGATACCCAGTGGCTCCTGAATTACGTCGATTTTAGATTCTTCAATTCCGGCCTGTAGAGCAAAATGTTTTAATTCTTCAGCCGACCGATGGTATAAAAACCAGTCACCCATAATTTCCATGCTTCGGCGCGAAGGATTTTCAATATTGAAATTCCCGATAATCATTTCGCCGTTGTCTTTCAGAAACTCGTAATATCTTTTAATCAAATACACAAAGTGTTTGCCCTTAAAATAGTCGAACAAACCGGCGCTCCAAATCAAATCAAATTTCCCTTCGGGCGTGAACCGGATAACGTTGGCGTTATTAAAATTCATTGCGCTCAGATACTTCCGGTTTTTGGTTTTAGCGTACGCAATGGCTCTTTTATCTAAATCGAGCATCTCAAAAACGAGCGAATTATCCGGATTCCTTTCGAAAAATTCGAAAGTTTCGGTTACTGGACCGCTGCCAAGAATCAAAACATCCTGACGCAATCCCATTGCCTTTTTGTTTAACTGCTCAAATATTTCGATAGCGAGTGTTTTGCGATTTCTTACAGCAATAACAGCTCCTGCAGAGTGGAGAAATTCGTCCCATTTTTGGTAACGCTCATCAGGATTTACATAGTACTGGTATATTTTTTCGATGATAAAGAAATCGCCACTGTACCCAAAGGGTTTTGTATAGGAGAACCCGAAAAGTGAATCAGGATTCAGAATTGAAGCAATTTTACGGCGGAAATCTTCAACTTCTTCAGCTTTTACACGGTCAACCAACTTATAAAAAACCAGGTAATCTTCTTTATCGGGACCGTTTTTGGCAAAAATTTCTTCGATGTACGTATCAATGTTAATATCGTCAATTTCTACGGTTAACATCTCTTCGTTAAAATCAATACTATTCATTATCAATTATTTCACCTAATTCGCTGTTAATAGTTTTAATCATCTCTTTGTACTGTTCATCCACCGAAATTACCGTCATTTTATCGGCAATTATTATTTCGGGATATTTTACAGCAAAAACCTTTGAGGTATTGATAACAAAAAACTGACTTACCTGAACAAATGACTTTTTAGGGAATAACCCGGTGAGTTCAACAAAAGATTTATCGGCAACTACTTCATCTTCCAAAAGATGAATAATAGTTTGCTTTCCATCGTTTTCAATAAAATAAACATCTTTAATGTTTATTTTTTCAAGGCCTTTTTGCCCGTGAACAATTATCTGGTTTTTTTCGTGGTCTTTTAAATCGAAGAAAGTATTAAACTGTTCGCTTTCCATTTTCAGTTTAACATCGTTAGCAAATTTAAAAATAGCAATTTCGATGTTTGTTTGCAGGTCTTTATCGGTGAACGGTTTGCTGATATAACCATACGGAAGCGCTACTTTAGCCTTGTTTACCGTATCAATATCGGTATTTGCTGTTAAATAAATAATGGGGACATCATTGTTTCTGGTAATAATTGTTGCAGCCTCAATACCAGTCATTTCACCTTTCAGGTTAATGTCCATTAAAATTAAATCGGGCAGTTGTTCTTCCACTGCTTCAATGGCTTTTAATCCAGTATCCACCATGCCCTGCACGGTATATCCAAGTCCTTCAAGACTTTCCTGAATATCGGTTGCCACCAGAATTTCGTCTTCTACAATCAGAATTTTGTACTTTGAGTTCATTTATTGGTTGATTTAAATTGAATGATAAATTTTGTTCCGTTTGAAAAATCACTTGCTATTTCACCGTCGATTTGCTGCACCAACCGGTGCAAAATCTTCATACCTAACGATTTGGTTTTTAAAATATTAATTTCCGGGGGAATTCCGACGCCATCATCTGCAACAATGAGTGTATATTCATTATCCTGAATATTTTTAAAATGAATGCTGACGATTCCCGAAGGCCTATTTACAAAAGCATATTTAAACGAATTCGAAATCAGCTCGTTAATAATTAAACCACAAGGAATTGCGATGTCAATGGGCAAATATGCATCATCAATCTGATAATCGAACTGAATGTTAGCCTGTTGATTTGAGTAGGTTCTGGCAATATTTCCGGTTAAGCTTTTGATATAAGTCGAAAACATGATGTTTGCCAGACTCTTGTGATTGTAAAGGTTTTCGTGAATCAGCGCCATCGAATGGATTCTGTTCTGGCTTTCCTGAAGTATTTCCTTTAAACGTGGGTCATCAATATTCCTGCTTTGCATGCTCAGAATACTCGAAATTATCTGCATGTTATTTTTCACCCGGTGGTGCACTTCGCGCAATAAAACATCTTTTTCGGCCAGCGATTTTTTCATATTATCTTCAGCCTCCTGACGTTTTTTCTCTTTTGCTTCAAGCTCCCATTTCATCAGGGTAATTCCGGCAAATTCATCGATGAGCGAAAGCAGCTTTTTTGCTTCAACGGGTTTCATCAGGTAACCATCAACACCAAGATGAATGGATTCGATAAAGCTGTCCTTTTCGCTATAAGCCGACATTACGACAAACTTGGCATCGGGGGCAATTTTTTTTATTTCTTTTACCATCTCCAGACCATTCATCACTGGCATTACCATGTCGGTAATTACCAGGTCTGGTTTGTATTTCTGGTAAAGTTCGAGGCCATGCGAACCATTTTCGGCTATGTACAGATGAGTTACGTATTTTTCAAGAATCCTCCGGTAAAGCTGCCGGATGGTTTCGTTATCATCAACAAAAAGTACCGAAATATTGTATCGTTGCCCCGGATTTTGCTCTCTTATCATTTTGTTGCGTATTTTTCAAACTGGTTAGCTATTATTTCAATCAGTTTATTTGAATCGATGGGTTTAAATATTGTATCGTCACAATTAGAAGTATTAATTTCTTCGTAAGCATTGCCCATAACACTGGCTGTTTGAATCACCACCGGCAACCCAGGTTTTAAATCTTTGATTCTGCGCGAAGCTTCAATACCATTCATTACAGGCATCCTTATATCCATCAGTATTAAATCTACATGATTGCCGTTTTTAACAAAGTCCAGTGCTTCCGCTCCGTTTTCGAGCCAGATAACGTTTGCCTTGGTTTTTCTTAATTGTGTTTTCAGCAGAATATAATTAACATTCTTGTCGTCAACCACTAAAATGGTTTTACATTCCCAATCAAATTGCGTCATTTGTTCATGTTTTTTGGGTTTCGAAAATATGTGGCAAAACAAAAGTGAATTCAGAGCCAACATTTACTTCGCTTTTTACAGAAATATTGCCTCCCATCAGATGCAGATATGTTTTTGTGATTGAGAGGCCCAAACCAGTACTTTCACGGCCTGAAGTTTTCCCGTTAGTTGCTTGCATAAACCTGTCAAAAATATGCTTTTGAGCATCTTCAGGGATTCCGATACCAGTATCTTTCACAACAAAAATCAAATTGTCCTCTTCTATTTTGTAACAAAATTCAATACTTCCGTGGTCGGTGTATTTACAGGCGTTGTTTACAACGTTTATCAAAATCTGCTTTAACCTTACACGGTCGGTTAAAATCAAACAATTGTCGTCGGGCAAACCATCTTTGTAACTGAATTGAATATTTCGCTCAACAATGTGTTTATTTACACTGAACATATCATAGATTTCTTCGGTCAGCCTGTTGAGTTCAAATTTGCTTTCTTCAATTTTTAAAATGCCTGCCTCGATTTTTGAAAGATCGATAATATCGTTTATCAGGTTTAGCAGATGTTCCCCGCTTTTTATGATTGTATTTACAAATTCTGTAAACTCTTCTTCGCTTTCGGCTTCGTGCAACAAATGGGCAAAACCAAGAATTCCGTTCATCGGGGTTCGTATTTCGTGACTCATGTTTGCAAGAAAAGCCGATTTCAGTTTATCCGATTCTTCGGCTCTTTCTTTAGCTGCAATCAATTCTTTTTCAACAATAGCGCGGTGTTTAACTTCGTCGTTTAATTCGCGGTTGCGGTCGTTTAATAATTTGGTTCTTACTTCCACCTTTTCTTCGAGGTTTCGGTTAGCCTGTTCAATCTGCGCATTCTTTTTTGCAATTTGCAAATACAGGTCGAAAATAGAGCGGTTAAAAACTTCGGTACGATAGGCAGCAATCATCCCGATAATAATTGCGCCAATGAAGAAGAAACTGTTGGATAATACAATATTATAATCAACCTGAAAAATAAAGCCGGCAATAATATAGAGAATAATTACTAGCCAGCTGGCGATTGAGAATGCAAGAAAACGAAGTTTGATTAAAACCGACCCGGCAAGAAAAACCAGGATCAAACCACTGCTGTAAACCACAACTTCAGGCATCCGCACCAACATGAGTATAATACCAACAGCACCCAGAAAATAGGTAATGAGAATAAGTGTTTGCCAGTGATACCTGAAATTTCGTGAATATGAATAGGCAAATACTGATAGCAGAAGCGCAACTATAACAATGCGGATTGTTATAAAAAGATCGAAATACTGTTGCGCAACAACGCTATCGAGATATCCAAAAAAAGCATATAACAATGACAGAATGAGATACGCAAACCGGGTGGTTTTATATGAGCGAACATAATAAAACTCCCTGTATTCAATTTCCCTTTCATCGGGGAAATTCAAAGACAAACGTTTAACTTTATTTATGAGTTCCGTCCAAAAAATCATTCAACAGTTTGTTTGTAAATAATAGTCCCTTCATCTGACATTATAACGGGTTTTATATTGTACAGACGCTTCAAAAGTATATTTTTTTTCGAATCAAAACAGGTAATGAACTATCCAAACTGCAATAAAAAAAGAATTTACTTTATTGTTGTTCGAATAAATCCCCAATTGTATGAAACGGTGATAAAAAATAGAAAAATGATTATTTATTCATCATTCGGAGCCGAAGTTTTGTAAGCACTTTTTTGGTGTAAAGTGGAAATTCACCATCCATCATCCATCCATAATAACCGGGTTGTTCCCGTAAAACTTTCTCAACCGGAACTCCTTTATTTTTTCCGAAATTAAAGACTTCATTTCCCTTTTCGTCGTACACAATCCGACCGGCAAAATCAACATTTTGGTCATACGATGAAAACTCGCTGAGTTTTTCCATGTCATTTACAATTGGCATCGACTTTTTCCCCTTCACATCTTCATATTCAACACCCTCATAAACCTCAAGTTGCGCCTTTAAAACCTCGTAAGTGGCTTTTGTATCGGCCATTGCGCTGTGTGCATCAGTCAAATCCTTCTGGCAGTAAAATTTGTACGCTGCGGTAAGTGTACGTTTTTCCATTTTATGAAAAATGGCCTGAACATCAATAAACTTATGTTTTTTCAATTCGATGTCAACATCGACACGCAAAAACTCTTCGGCCAGCAACGGAATGTCAAACCGGGTTGAATTAAATCCGCACAAATCGCAACCTTCGAGAAACTTAGCGAGTATTTTTGCCAACTGTTTAAAGGTTGGTTCATCTTTCACATCTTCATCATAAATACCATGAATCATGGAAACTTCGGGAGGTATTGGCATTTCGGGGTTAATCCGGTACAACTTTTCTTCTTCTGTACCATTTGGGTTTATTTTCAGAAGGGCTATTTCGACAATGCGGTCGGTGGCAATATTTACACCGGTTGTTTCGAGGTCGAGGACTACCAAAGGGTTTTTTAAGTACAGTTTCATTTATGGTTATTAAAAGAAAAGGTATCGCAAAAACCGTTTGGTTTTAACGATACCTTTTCAAATTTACTTTTTAAATATTACGCATTAATCATCATCGGCATCAAGAGCATGAGCATGTCGTCATTTTCATCAGCATTTTCGGCAGGTAAAAGGAGCCCTGCCCTTGTCGGGTCGCTCATTTCAACCTTCACATCCGAAGCCGAAATGTTGGTTAAAATTTCCTGAAGGAAAGTAGATTTGAATCCTATTTCCATTTCATCGCCTTCGTATTCACAGGCAAGGCGTTCAACAGCAGAAATCGAAAAATCGATATCCTGCGCAGAAACAACCAATTGATTGTCGGCAATATTCAATTTAATCAAATTACTTGCCTGGTTCGAAAATACCGAAACCCTTTTTACAGTATTAAAAAACTGTAAGCGGTCGATTTGCATTACATTCGGGTTTTTTGTTGGAATAACCGAGTTGTAACTTGGGTAATTCCCTTCAACAAGCCTGCAAATGAGTTTATAATTACTTAATGTAAAAAAGGCATTTTTTTCATCGAACTCAATTTTTACATCGAATTCTTCTTTTGGCAGCAGGTTCTTCAGCAAACCAGCCGGTTTTTTCGGAAGTATAAATGACGAATCAAAATCTGATTTTGCATCGCTCCGGCGATAGCGAACCAGTTTATGTGCATCGGAAGCCACAAAACTCATAAAATTGGGAGAGAGCTCCACAAAAATTCCATTCATCACCGGGCGCAACTCATCGTCGGCTGTGGCAAACAATGTTTTTTCAATTCCCTTGCGCAATGCCACATGGCTCACATTTATCGATGAAGCAGCCTCTTCGTTCAGTTTTGGCAACACCGGATAATCTTCGGCGTTCTGTCCCATGATACTATACTTTCCGTTGTCGGAGAAGATTTCAACCACATACGATTTATCGTCAATCTGGAAAGTCAGCGGCTGTTCGGGAAACTCTTTTAATGTGTCGATAAACAGTTTGGCAGGCACAGCGATGGAACCTTCGCCTTCAATATTATCAAGTTTTAAACTTGTAATCAATGTCGATTCCAGGTCGCTGGCGGTAATTGTGATTTCCGCTTCAGCAAGCTGAAACAAAAAGTTATCGAGAATCGGCATGGTACTTTTACTGCTGATTACACGGCTTAATGATGCCAAATGGCTTAATAATTCGGTACTTGAAACAACAAATTTCATATCTGTTCTATTTTAATTTTTTTCGATTTTTCTACAACTGATAAACGTTTGGTTTAATTTACCAAGCTCACGAATATACAAACTTTAAGTATAAATCATCTTCGCAAAAGTTGGAATTTATTAATGTTTTATCAAACGTTTATAACGGGCGCGCCGCAGTGTATTGTAGCCAATACCCAACATCAGAATTATGAGCATTGGCAAAATAATATTAAACCATTGCCACCACGTTTTCTCCTCACGCAACTTCACTTTATCGAGCAAACGCAATTGCACTGTGCGACTGCGTAACTGCATAATTTCGGAATAACCGCCCAGGTAATATACCGCGTTAAGCAGAAATTCGCGGTTGCCAAAAGTTTGCCGGCTTACGCGGTCGTACCCCACTTCTTCCCTGATTCGCGGAGGTTGCCGGGTGTAATCCACTTTATTGGCAATCATTCCGGCATCGGCAATCACAATCATTTTCGAGGCTGCTCCTTTCGTCCTGAAACCATCGGTTGAAACCCCCAGGTTTTCAATCATCCGGTTTTCAAAGACCGAAGTAAATTCGCCTTCCACAAGCAAACCCACCGGAATGAACGGCTGTGTAAAAAGTTCGCGTGCCGGGGGATTGTTAATATTTTCGAGACTTACCGATGAAGGCGTTTTAACGCGCCGTGCATAGGGCGATGTTGTCAGAATCACTGTTTTCGACAACTCTTTATTGCCCGAAACGGTATCGACAGAAGAAACAAATTCAGTAAAGGTCCTGTTCAGGTTGAGGCTCAGCGGATGGTTATCGGCCGGCGTGAGCAACGGCGAATAATACCACGGATGCCGTGTCCATTGCTCCTCGCTTCCTTCGGGTGCAATATTTACGAGCAACTGCGCACAGTCAACATCCTGCAGCAATTCGTAATTCAATCGCACGCCATATTTAAAAAACTGGTCACCAAGATTCAAATCAACAGGAAAAGCATAGGTTTGATAACCATTTGAAAGACTGTCGGCATTTACCAGAACCGGGTCAATCAGCCACATTATTTTCCCACCGCCCATGAAATACTGGTCAATCAAAAATTTATCGCTTTCAAGAAATGGTTGTTTTGGACCGGCCACAATCAGAATATCAATCCTTTTTGAAGTACCCGCCAGTTCACTGGTCGAAACCTGTGTAACATTAAAATCTCCGGCAAGCGAACCGGCAAAATCCATAACTTCGTAACGATTTAATTCACCGTGTCCCTGCAAAAAGCCGATGGTTGGCTTGTCCTCGTGCATTAGTTTCTGAAATGCATTAACAAGTTCAAATTCAACCGATTCAACCGAGTGGTTAAAATTCATTTCGTAGGAGAAATCGGGATTGTTTTTCAGAAAATTAACTGCAGTTTCCTTACCATTAATGCGGATTAAAGCACCCGGAAAAATGTATTTTGTACTGACGCCCTGGTCGGTTTTCCGTCTGAAACTGACTGGTTTTATCCCTTTCTCTACCAATTGTTGTTGAAATTCGTCGCGCTTCTGTGCATTCGAAAAATTGTACGGGTCAACCACTTTCAGTCTTACCGGTTTTGATGCGTAGGCATTAATAATGGCTATTTTTTCAAAAACCTCGCGTTGCAGATTTTGCAACCCGGGTTCGAGTTCACCTTCTAAAAATAATTCAATTTCCACGGGAGTATTAAGTGTAGCTGCAATTTCGCGGCTCACCGGCGCCAGCGAAAAACGTTTGTCGGCAGTTAAATCAATCCTGAACAAAAAATTAGAGGATACAAAAAGAACAACAAATAAAACAACAGTAAAAATGGAAAACTGCAGTTTTGTCTTTTTCATCTTCCAGTTTCCGGGACGAAGCAATGTGGATGTAAGCACAAGAAAAAACAGCGTAACACCTACAAAATAGAGCAAATCGCGCATGTCGGCCACGCCGCGCGAAACCGACAAATAATGGCCGTTAATACTGAGCCAGGCGAGTAATCGCTCAACCAGAAATGGAACACCAACAGATGCTGCAAATTCGAAACCGAGGTAAAATAGGAATGATACCGCCATGGAAACGATAAACGAAATGATTTGGTTATCGGTGAGCGACGATGCAAAAATGCCAATGGAAATATAAATGGCAGACAGAAAAAACAACCCGATGAATGCGCCGCAGGTTGCGCCTGTATCAACGCTTCCAACAGGATTTCCGAGTAAATAAACCGATAAAAAATAAAGCAAAGTGGGAAGCAGCGAAATAACCACAAGCACAAGTCCGGCAAGGAATTTTGCAAAAACCAGCTGCAAATCGGAAACCGGCCGCACAAGCAAAGTTTCAATGGTACCTGTACGTTTTTCGTCGGCAAAAAAGCGCATTGTGATTGCCGGAATCAGAAAAAGATAAAGCCATGGCGCCAGCAGAAAAAGTCCGTCGAGTGTGGCATACCCGTTTTCGGGTATATTGTACTGACCGGGGAAAACCCACAAAAACAATCCTGTAACCAGCAAAAACACAAGAATTACAAGGTAACCGGTGAGTGAACCTAAAAACGAACTGATTTCTTTTCTGAAAACACTGTACATGGCAGTTTCGAGTTTAAAGTTGAAAGTTTCGATTGAAAGTTGAAAGTAGTTCAACCATTTTCCGGGCTGCTTTTTCCGAAGTTCCCGGAGTACCCATGATTAATTCCAAATCGCTGTAATCAGCCATCATTGCATTGCGGTATTCAAGATTGAATAACAGGTTTTCGAGTTCTTGCCTCACGTTTTTTACGGTCAGGTCGAGTTGAATAAACTCCCTGAGCGCTGGTTTGTTAAGGATCAGGTTGGGCAATGAAGCCCATTCCACAGTAAGCACAAAATTCTTCATAATAAGTTGCGTAAGCCAACCGCCCTCAACACGATAAAGCACAGCCTGCGGTACTTTAAAAAGCGCTGTTTCGAGTGTGGCTGTCCCCGAAGCAACTAAAGCGGCGTATGAGCAATCGAGCAACTCGTATGTCTGATTAAAAATCAATTTGATATCGGTTCCCCGAAGTATATTTTCATAAAGCTGCCTGTTCACAGTTGTAACACCGGCCACCACAAACTGAAATTCGGGTTGCCCTTTTACTGCCTGAACCATTACAGGTAAAGTATTTTTTATTTCCTGGGTACGACTTCCCGAAAGCATCGCCACCACAGGTCGCTCATCAAGTTTATTTTCAACGCTGAAACCGGTTTTTAACTGTTTCCCGCGAAATGAAGTGATGGCGTCGAGCAGTGGATTTCCCACATAATGGGTTGGAATTCCGTGTTTTTGAAAATAGGTGGTTTCGAAGGGTAAAATGGTAAAAAGTTCATCGACAAAGGCTTTTAGCTTTTTTACACGGTATTCCTTCCATGCCCAAACTTTTGGTGCGATGTAATAAAAAACCCTGATGTTGTGTTTGTGTGCAAATTCGGCCATCCGCAGGTTAAAACCCGGGTAGTCGATTAAAATAAGCACATCGGGCTGATAACCCAGCATATCATTTTCGCAAATGTGCATGTTCTTTTTAATGGTACGGATGTTTAGCAACACGTTCAATATTCCCATAAACGCCATTTCACGGTAATGTTTTATAAGAACTCCGCCCTCGGCCTGCATTAAATCGCCTCCAAAATACCTGAAATCAGCCTTGTTGTCGGCAATTTTGATTTGCTTCATCAGGTTCGAGCCGTGCAAATCGCCCGATGCTTCTCCTGCAACCAGATAATACTTCATTCAATCAACAGAATTTCAGATTATTAGATTTTTGTATTGAGTACAGAACACTCAGTACTCAATACTAAATACTCCGTACTAAGCTTTAAAATGCCCTTGAAATCATTACAACAATGGCGTAAATAATTGTGGCACCCAAAACGCCACGGGCAGCCTTTTCAAATTTCAACTGGATAAAACCCATGAACACAGCGCTATTCAGAAATACACAAAGGCTGCCGAGTTTTATAAGCGCCTGTAATTTCCACAACCCTGTTAAATAATCGGCAAAAGAAACATCGTTGTTGCCGAACAGGTAAACCACAAAAAAAACTGCCAGCGGCAAAACGAATCCCACCAGGAATCCTATTCCTGTGTTATCGAATCTATTTCGGCGGCTTTGCTGCATCAGAATTTCCAGTTTTGAATTTCGGCAAGGGTTTGATAACAGGTCATGTCAACAGTAACCGGTACAACCGAAGTGTAGCCACTCTTCATGGCATAAACATCAGTTTCTGTCGATTCCTCCTCAAAATTTTGAAAGTAACCTGTGAGCCAATGATATTCGCGACCGTGCGGGTCTGTACGTTTCTCAAACTCTTCCATCCATTTTCCGTGTGCCTGCCGACAAACTTTGATGCCTTTTGGTTTCCCCTGCGGAACATTCACATTCAGGCACGTAAACGGAGGCAGCCCGTTTTCGAGCACACTTTGAAAAACTTTGGCAACAATTATTTTTGCTTTCGAAAAATCAGCATCGCTGCTGTAATCGTCGAGCGAAAACCCAATCGAAGGAACACCGTGCAAACTGCCTTCGATGGCTGCTCCCATCGTACCGCTGTAAATTACACTGATTGAAGAATTTGTACCGTGATTAATTCCCGAAACCACATAGTCGGGTTTGCGGTCGAGCAAACTGTTAAAACTGAGTTTCACTGCATCAACAGGTGTTCCGTTACATTTATAGGTCGGAACCCCATGAATCTGTTCAACGGGGGTTGCCCGCAGTGGTTGGTCAACTGTAATTGCGCACGATTTCCCCGACATGGAAACTTCGGATGAAATTACCACAATATCGCCAAAAAAGTGCATTACTTCAACCAGTTCGCGTAATCCTTTGGCGTGGATTCCATCGTCGTTGGTAACTAAAATTAATGGTTTGTCTGACATATTTTTTTGAATAGGTGACAAATATAACGATTATTGTTTTGGCTGAAGATGATGCCACAGATTCACAGATTTTAAAATTGTGGAAAAGTAAATCATATTCAATATCATTTGTGTCAGCTTTTTAACTGACTTAACACTTCGACTAAAAATTGCCACAGATTCACAGATTTTCAGATAAAATTAAATCTGTGAATCTATGGCTTTCTGTTTTCTTATAAAGTCTATTTTTGTTGAAAATTTTCAAAGCAATGAATCCAACAGAAAATACAAAAAGTAACAGGCCTGAGTTATTATCGGCGCTTTGTCTGCTCACTTTTGCAGGCAGTGGAAGCGGATTCATTGCTTATTTTCTGGCTGCGCTGTTTTTCGAAGATGCGTCGGCATTTATCATCGAATACTCATCAACCCACACAACCGAAGCCATTTCTCCATTTTATTTTGTTTTGTTTATGGCCTTTTCGGCTATCTCGCTGGCGGGTGCTCTAAGAATGTGGAAACACCACCGCGACGGTTTTATCTTTTACACACTTGCCCAATTGGGCATGACGGTTTTGCCTGTAATCTGGCTGGGCTGGAACTCGTTTACAGTTCCGGGGGCTATTTTTACAGTGGTTTTTGTTACCGGATATGCATTGCATTGGATGAGAATGAAATAAAAAACAGGATTGAGTTCTGAACTGATATTT
>DYSZ01000012.1:0-26477 GCA_020726265.1 Draconibacterium orientale | reverse complement strand
CGGGGTTCGGAACTCCAATTTCCTATTTCTGAACCCCTTTTTTGATGTTATGAACTTCAAGGTTTAATAAGGTTTCGAATCGTGGGGAATTACACTGGCTACTAAGGTTTTTAGAATGGAATAAGTTTTTTTTAATAGTTCAAAGCGGCTTTTTCTTCATCATATCCTCAATATCTTTCCTGTGTTTTTCTTCAAGTATTCTTTTCCGTTCAGCTTCCCTTTCCCATTGCTCCCGTGTTTCTGTATCAATAACAAATTCCCTTAACACCACCTTTGGTTCCGGTTTTTCTGAAGATTTTGGCTCGCTCTTTATATTTACCAGTTTTAACTTTTCCTTTCGCAACTCCGCCATTCTACGCTTATAGTCGAGAAGGTATTGGTCCTGCTCAGTCGCATATTCTGGATTATACTTTCTAGTTTCCTCATTGTCAATCCTCAATCTTTCGATTAACCGATCTTCCTTTTCCTCTTCGGTTAATTTTTTGGCCATTTTTAATCCTGTGAACTCATAAGCATTAATCCATTTATCATCAACTAAGACCGATAAGCCGGGATTAATGCAATAGTAACCCCGTTCAACCCTGATAAACAGTGCATTGTTGTACGGGTTTTTACTGTCGGTTTCGTTTTTTGCCAGAATCGATGAAATATAGGTTTTCCTTTTCCTGTAATCGGGCATTATTAATTCAGGGTAATTGGCAACAATTTTTTCCAAATCGCCAGCCATTACTCCGTTCCCTTCCCATTTCATCCTATTGCCTGAAATTACTGCATCCTGCAAAGTCATAAATATATTTAACAGGAAATATTCCATTTTACCATTTGCTATTTTCACCATTCTGTCGTTTACACTTACCCTGATATTATCGGTAAGCATCTGCGAAAAAATATCTTCGAGTTTAGCGCTTGATTTGGGCGAAAAGTACAGTTTGTTAATCACAATCCTAAACGGGTTCCTGCCATTGTTATCCAAAACATCGGTATCGGCATTTTGCGCCAGCAAAAAACTGACAACTTTCACGCTTCCGTTTTCGGTTGCTGCCAGCAGCGGCGTGAGGTTAAACTGGTCGCGGTAATTAACGCCATATCTTTTTATTTCCTGTTCAACTCCTTTTATATTATCGGAGTTATAGTTGCTGTAATATTTCCGGTTTATCGAAGTCCGCTCAAATTCTGGATGTTCGGCCCTTTTGTAATTCAACTTAGCCAAACTTGCAATACTTTCGTGGTCGTTGTACAACAAAGCATACATAAACAACAGGTCTTTTGCCTTTTTATTAAATACATTTGGGTCGAGGGCATTCTTTTTCAGTTCGGCAATGTTATCACGTGTAATTGGTTCCCAATCAGGTGTTTTGAGTTGAAGGATGTTCTTTTTTATATCATCGGCCTGTTCCTTTTTTCCCTGCATTTCGAGCTTGCGCGCCTCTTCTTTCCAATCTTCAAGCGAAGAAACTTCGGCTTTAATGCTAATTTGTTTTTCGTTTTCAACAAGTTCAAGGAGTGATAAAATATCGTGTTTTTTTGATGTTTCGAGAATATACAGGTTTTTTATCGACCTTGTAATGCCAACATACAGTGCATTGATATAAAATTTGAAAGCATCGAGCGATTTATCGGCCTTGTCTTTTCCGCGCGAGTAATCAATATTTTCATTTTCGAGGTCAGTTTTTGAAACCCCCTGTGCAATTTCATCGAACTCACGGCTGTAATTGCTTATAAAGTTGACGAGGATAATATTTTCATATTCAAGCCCTTTGGCTTCGTGAATCGAGAAAAGCAGCGGTGTTTCAAACATCCTGCGGGCAGCGGCTTTTTCGTCCTGGTTCATCACAAGCAAAGCATATTTTGTTGAACGTTTTGTGCTGTCGTTCAGCTCTTTCCGGCGCGAGGGCGTATCAATAAAAAAGTCCACCTGTCCCCTGTTTTCTTTCAGCGATTCAACCAGAAAGTTGCTTTCTCTGTCAATCGACCCGAAACGCGCATTTTTAATCATTAGCAGCTTATTGGCAATTGCGGTAATATCGGTCGAGTTGCGGTAATTGGTGCTTAAAACATTGATATCGCCCCTTGTAATATCATGTTTGTAAAACATGGCTTTTACATTTGTCCACGAAAAAAAGTTGGGGTGAACAATTTGGTTCGAATCGCCGCAAAGCATAAAGTTCCCGGCTGTTTTCAATGATTTCAGAACAACATACAATTGAATGTTTGTAAAATCCTGAACCTCATCAATAACAATAAAATCGTATTTCGCATGACAGTATTTAAGCCAATGAAATGATACAACGTTCAGGTCGTGAAATTCAGATTCTTTTAAAAATTCAATGTATTTTGAAAATATTTCGTAAACTTTTTCGCGTTCATTTTTAAGAAAAATGGATTGTTTTACACCCAATCCCAAATAATCGTCTTTCTCCAGAAATGGTTTTGTAATATCGTTTCCGGTTAACACACCCTTAAATTCCTCGAAAAGTTTATACCCGTCGGTTACGCCGAACGAATGTTTCCGGGGTTGCAACCAGTAGTTAAAGTTTTTAAAATCAACCTCTTTCCCCGAAATTACTTTTAATGTATGCAGGTATTCTTTAAAACTCAGAAAATCAACCTCCTGTTTATCGTTTGAATAGTGGTCGGTGTAATAAAGCCTCGACGAGTTTTCAACCAGAAACGGCGACAACGTGATGTACAGTACATTCCCGTGGAGTTGCTTGATTTTTTCGAGTGTTAGCACCGTTTTTCCACTTCCGGCCGAACCGACAATTATTACGGGAGGATTAAGGTTAAAAATGTTCTGCTGTAAATCATCAAATGACAGCGCTTTGTTAAGCAAATGAAACTTGTTGGTTTGGTGGTTTACATAGTTTAACTCAACTTTCTCTTCTTCAGGAATTTGTTTTTCATTTTTCAGGACCGTTAGTTTGCTTTCGTCAACCTTAGCTCCCCTTAAAAACCGCGATTTTTCGTAAGCGTGATTGTGAATTACTTCTAACAGCAAAATATAGGTTTGACCATTGAATTTCGCAAATTTAAAAAGCAGCCGGTTTTCGTAATCCAGCTTTGCACGGTAATAACCACTATTCGATAATTTTTTGATTTCAGCAGAATCGAAATCATCATTTTCGAGGAATTCAACCGTTTTACCGAATTGCTTTTTAACCTTTGAATAATCAATATCATTGAGGTACAGAACTTTCATAACAAAACAAGAATTAAATCCCTAACAACAACTTTTCTGAATCCTGGCCACCGGTTAACATGCGTTCCGGATTTTCAATCAGCTCTTTCACTTTTACAAGAAAACCAACCGAGTCTTTTCCGTCAATAACCCTATGATCGTAAGAAAGAGCGATGTACATCATTGGCCTGATAACTACCTGTCCGTTAACTGCCACCGGGCGATCGACAATGTTGTGCATACCAAGAATGGCTGACTGTGGCGGATTGATGATTGGCGTTGAAAGCAGCGAGCCAAAAACCCCGCCGTTGGTGATGGTAAAAGTTCCGCCTCTCAATTCCTCAACCGATATTTTTTTGTTCCTCGCCTTTTCAGCAAGCTCTTTAATTTCAATTTCAATTTGTGGAATCGATTTGCTTTCGGCGTTACGCACAATCGGCACCATCAAACCTTTGGGTGTTGAAACGGCAATTCCCACATCCACAAACCGGGGCATAACAATTTCGTCGCCATCAATTTGTGCATTTACCATCGGGTGAAAATCCATCGCAATAGCCACTGCTTTTGTAAAGAACGACATAAAGCCCAGTTTCAACCCGTGGCTTTCGGTAAATTTTTGCTGGTAGCGGGTGCGCAAATCCATCACGTAACTCATGTCGATTTCGTTGAAAGTGGTGAGCATCGCAGTTTCGTTTTTTACTGCAACCAATCTTTCGCTCAGCTTTCGCCGCAGGCTCGACATCTTTTCACGCCCTGCATCGCGCGTGGCATTTTTTTGTGCAACCACTGGTTTTGTCTCAGCTTTTGGAAACTGCAAAACAGCCTCTACCTCTTTTTTGCCAATCCGCTTTAACCCGCTTAACAGTGCATCAACCGAAAGGCCGTGTTCCTTCATCATTTCCCGGGCTACTTCGGTGATTTTCACTTTCGCTTCAGCGTTTTCCTCAACCTCAGTTTTTATCTCTGCCTGAACCACCGGCTCCACCTTTTTTACAGGCTTTTCCTCTGCTTTGGTTTCAGCTTTTGTATTTTCAGCGGCCACGCTTGTATCGATGGTGCAAACCACCGAGCCAACCGCAACTTTCTCACCCTCTTGTGCTTTGATGGTAATTTTTCCACCTTCGCTGGCAATCACTGTCAGTGTGGCTTTATCTGATTCCACTTCGGCAATTTCCTGGTTCTTTGTTACCACAGCGCCATCGGTCACCAACCAGTGACCAATTTCAACCTCGGTTATCGATTCACCCGGACTGGGTACCTGAATTTCAATAATCATGTTTTTTCTTTTTTGAAATTTGATTTCTGCAATGCACTAAGTTATGGTAATAATTTGTTGTCGTATTTCCTCACCCCCTGCCCCCTCAAGGGGGTATTAGTTGCCAACTTAGACAGGCTAATGTTAGCAGCGATTCTCCCCTTGAGGGGATACAGGGGTGAAAATTGCAAATACATCATTATATTATTCATATTTACTATTTCACCGCGATTTTTTCTTTGACCTCAAATGCTGTCTCAAGAATTTCATTAAATCCCTGTTTGTGTTTTTCCATTAAACCAACAGCCGGGCTGGCGCTTTCTTTACGGGCAGCCAGTTTAAAACCAAGATAGCCGATTTTCCGCTGAAGAAATGGCCACGGCCCCATATTTTTAGGCTCGTCCTGTGCCCAGACGATGCTTTTTGTTTTCGGGTATTTTTTCAAAATCCGGTTGATTTGTGTTACCGGCAGCGGATAAATCTGCTCAACCCGAACAATTGCACTGTTTACGATTCCGTTTTCCACTTTATGTTTTTCGAGGTCGTAATATAAACGCCCTGAAGTAAATACAACACGTTCAACCAAATCTGGCGAAGCCATCGAATCGTCGATAACCTCTTTAAAACCACCTTTTTCAAACTCCTCAATTTTTGAGAACACCATCGGATGCCGCAGCAAACTCTTTGGCGTAAAAACCACCAACGGAATGCGTGTATTCATTTTTACCTGCCGGCGCAACAAATGAAACAAATTGGCAGGCGTTGTAGGCTGAACCACCTGCATGTTATTTCCGGCAACCAATTCGAGGAAACGCTCGATGCGGGCGCTTGAATGTTCGGGTCCCTGCCCCTCGAAACCATGTGGCAGCAACAAAACCAACCCGTTCATCATTCCCCATTTTTCAAAAGCCGACGAAATATACTGGTCAATCATTACCTGAGCCACATTGTGGAAATCGCCGAATTGCGCTTCCCAAAGTGTTAATCCGGCAGGTTGTGCGAGCGCGTACCCATATTCAAAACCCAACACGGCATACTCCGAAAGTGGCGAGTTAAAAACATGAAACGGCGCCTGGTTTTCGGACACATGTTTCAACGGAAAATATTTCTCATCGGTGCCTTCAACCACAAAAGCAGCGTGACGGTGGGCAAAAGTTCCGCGTTCGCTGTCCTGACCACTCAACCGCACCGGGTGTCCTTCGGCCAAAAGTGTTCCGTATGCCAGCAATTCGCCCATTGCCCAATCGAGCCTGCCATCGTGCATCATCATCTGGCGGTCGGCAACAATACGGTCAACTTTTTTAAAGAATGAAAGATCGGCAGGCAACTGGTTGATTTTTGATGCGATACCAAACAGTTTTTCCGCTTCGACGGCAGTTTTTACATCGGGGTTAAACTCCTCCCTCGGAGGCATTTCAAATGATTTGTATTCGTTTACAAGAAAATGCCTGATTTTTACTTTATCAATTTTTCCCGATTCATTGTATTTTCCTTCAAGGAATTGGTCGAACTCCTTTATTTCCTGTTTCGATTCTTCCTCAGTCATAACACCCAACGCACTCATTTTTTCGGCATAAATATCGCGCGGGTTCGGATGTTTTTCGATGGTTTTGTACAAAAGCGGTTGCGTAAACCGGGGTTCATCGCCTTCGTTATGACCGTAACGGCGGTAACACAAAATATCGATAAACACATCAGAATGAAATTTCTGACGGAATTCCATTGCCAGTTTTACCGTATAAATCAGCGCTTCCACATCGTCGCCATTCACATGAAAAACGGGCGCCCGGGTTACTTTGGCCACATCGGTACAATAAGTACTTGAGCGCGCTTCGAGGTAATTGGTGGTAAAACCAACCTGGTTGTTAATTACAAGGTGAATGGTTCCACCGGTTTTATACCCGTCAAGCTGCGACATCTGGATGGTTTCGTACACCACGCCCTGCGTGGCAATTGCCGCATCGCCATGAATTACAATGGCAGCAGCTTTATCAAAATTCTTGTTGTAAACTTTATCAATCTGCGATCTTACAATTCCCTGCACAATGGGAGCCACGGTTTCGAGATGCGAGGGATTGGGAACTAATTTGAGTTTCACTTTCTGCCCCAAATCGGTGGTTACTTCGTTTTCGTAACCCAGGTGATATTTTACATCGCCCTGCGAAATCTCTTCGGTATATTCTTTCCCTGTGTATTCTTTAAAAATATTCTCATAAGGTTTTTCAAGAATATTGGCCAGCACGTTTAAACGACCGCGATGCGCCATCCCGATTACGAATTCTTCAATACCCAATTCGGCTCCCTTTTCAATTACCGCATCCAACGAAGGAATTATTGTTTCAGCTCCTTCAAGTGAAAACCTTTTCTGGCCCACAAATTTTTTGTGGATAAAATTCTCGAAACCAACAGCCAGTTTGAGGTGATAAAAGAAATGTTTCCGCTTTTCAGCCGAATATTCTTCTGCATTGCGGGTGGTTTCCATCTTCTTTTTCAACCAGGTCACAAGCTCGGGGTGACGCATGTACACGTATTCAACTCCCACCGAGCGACAATAAGTTGCTTCGAGGTGTGCAACAATATCTTTCAGTTTGGCCGGACCAATTCCAATTTCGTTACCTGCCTGAAAAACTGTTTCCAGATCATTCAGTTTAAGCCCGAAATTTTCGATGGCTAATGTTGGTTCATATTTCCGGCGGGCGCGCACAGGGTTGGTTTTTGTAAAAAGATGACCGCGTTGCCGGTAACCGTGAATCAGGCTCAGAATTGCAAATTCCTTATCGATATGTTCCGATTTTAAAGGTGCCTGTTGGGGCTGAAAATTGGCTCGGGCAAGTTCGAACCCTGCAAAAAATTGTTGCCAGCTTGGGTCAACCGACGAGGGATTTTCAAGGTACGACTGATACAAATCTTCGATTGCTGCTAATTCCTGATTTCCTGCTGAAGAAAATTTATCCATTGTTGATTTTCAATTTTTAAAGTACATCGATAATGAAAAACAAAGCTTCAATTTTATTGTTTAGCGCAACCACGATTTTTGGCTGCAAATACACGATATAAAAATACAAATGAAATATCATTTATTGATATATTTGCCTTCAATTCAAGAACCATGAAAAAATGAAAAAATCAGTATTCACCATTATGTTTTTATTTTTTGTTATTGGCCTGGCCCTTGCGCAAAAAGAGTACAAAGACCAGCTTGTAAAACGTGATGGAATAACCATTATGTGTAAAATACTTGAAATTGGCGACGATGAGATAAAATACAACGAAGAAGGATTACGCGACGATATTGTAATTGGTATTGATAAAAGCAAAGTGGCAATGGTTGTTTTTGCCGATGGAAGGGAATACAAGATTGATAACAGCATGGATATTTATGAGGACTTAAGTACACAAAATAAAAATGTACTGAAATTTAACCTGTTCTCCCCTATCACGGGCGGTTATGCAATAACGTACGAACGGAGCCTGAAACCAACCAGAAGTATTGAAGCCGAAGTTGGTTTAATTGCCAAAGGCGAAAACAACGTTATGGATATGCCCGAGGCTCACGGGATGTTTTTAAAAGCCGGGTATAAAATGATGCGCTCGCCCGATTTTTACATGCGTGGAATGAAATATGCGCACATTTTAAAAGGATCGTATGTGAAACCCGAAATTGCGCTCACATCATTTTCGTATGATAAAAATTATTCCACAGGATACTCTGAAACCCCAACCTCAGGTTCAACAACAAAACTTGCAATACTTGTCAACGTTGGGAAGCAGATTGTTTATTCCAATGCCTTTGCCATCGACTTTTTTGTTGGTGCAGGTTACGCTTTTGGAAAACTTGATCCTGATCTTCATTACTATGCATTTACAGGTACTAGCAGCGATGTTTCGTTTGTAATGGCTGGCGGCGTGCGTGTCGGGGTTCTGTTTGGGCGAAAGAAAAAATAACCGCAAATCTTTATATTTAATAAAATACCCTAAACTCTTTTGTTATCCGATTGTTTGGGATTCTGAATTTATTCAATGTAAAAACAGGATCAATAATCGGATATTATGAAGTATTTATTCAAAACCTTATTTCTGTTTTTCATATCGGTATTCATCCATACCACCGGTCTTTTTGCACAGGATGAAACCGGACTGATTAAGAACGTTTTTCGGGGGACCCGGTTTATTAACCTGCACTCGGCAAATGTGGCCGATAAATACGAATTGCAGATGTTTATTCAGCACAGGTTTGGCGATGTGAGCGGAGGTTTTTATGAACTGTTCGGGCTTGATGAATCTACATCGCGCATTGGTTTTTAATACGGATTGTTTAATAACTTTAACATTGGTATTGGAAGGAGTTCGTATATGAAAACTTTCGACTCATTTCTCAAATACCGGTTTCTCACCCAATCGTCCACAGTTCCGCTAACAATAACTGCCTCGTTGTCGGGTTCGCTCCCAACCATAAAAGATGTGATTCCTGAAGAATTCAGTGGCTTTTCGGAAAAGGCTTCGGGCGATGTACAACTGCACATTGCACACAGTTTTAAATCATTCGGATTGCAGGTATCGCCCGGGTATATTGGCACTGGATACATTCCGGTTGAAAATACCAGTTACTCTTTTTTCACCTTTGGAATTGGTGGTTCAGCCAGGTTATCAAAAAAGGTATCGGTAAACATTGAATACCTCCACAGGCTTGAAGACAAAATCGATTATGTAAATCCTTTATCGGCCAGTGTTGATATTGATACCGGCGGTCATTTATTTCAGATTATGATTTCGAACACACAACAAATGTACGACCAGGGAATTATCACTAATCCAACGGGAGACTGGTCTGAAGGCAGTTTTTATCTTGGTTTTAATCTTGTCAGAGAATTTAAATTTAAACAATACGAATAATGGAAAGAAGAAAATTTTTCAGAAATTTTGCCATTGGTGGTGCAGTTTGCTGCTGACAGCACCCGTGCTGTTCAACTCATGTTCAAACGACGACGATAACGGCGGCGATGATAATAACAACAATAACATCGGTATCACTGTGGATTTAACAAGTTCTGAATATGCAGCTTTAAAAACAGTTGGCGGGTTTGCCTACAAGGGCGATATTATTATCATCCGTTCATCTGATGCTGTTTATATCGCACTTTCGAAGCTTTGCACACATTCGAGTTGCACGGTTACCTATAATTCATCAACCCAGGAAATTCCTTGTCCGTGTCATGGTTCGAAATTCACAAAAGAAGGTGCTGTAGTGAATGGCCCGGCAACAAGTCCGTTGAAAAAATATGACGTGAAACAGAATGGCAACATATTAACCATCAGTTAATTTCATAAATGGAAAAAAAATCCGGTTGCAAAACATTTGTTTACTCCCGGATTTTTTTGCGTCAGTTTTTAATTACTCTTTCAGCACTATTTTGGCGATGAGCAGGTTACTTCCATTTTTCACCCGGCAAATGTATAAACCCGGCTGTAGTTTCTGTCCATTCTGGTTACTACCCTGCCATACAAATTCATTACTCAGCATACGATCAGCCAAAACAAGTTTTCCATCGATTGTGTAAATCTCCATTTCAGCTGCTTCGGCTCCCATATTTTCAAGCCTGATGGTGGTTTCACCAGCAAAAGGATTGGGATAGACCATCAGTTGTTTTTCGCTGTTTAATACAATTTCGGTTTCATTGCCAACTGTTATGCTGTTTTCAGTGCCTGAAGTACCTGTATTTTTAGTCGATGCTTTCCAGTTTTCAGCAAGCGAATTGTCATAGGTATAATGTCTTAATTCAAGTGTTGGACCGCCACCGTTTGGTTCAACCGGCCATGGGATTGCACTGCCAAAAGCAACCGAATCAACCAAAACACCTTTGTTATCAAACAATCTCACTGCATCACCCGAACCGCTCAACCCGAAATCAAAATCGCCGATTGCACCGGAAATACCCGGATTTACAACATCGAAATCAGCAATGCTGCGGCATAAAACAAGGAAAGCATTACTTGCCAGCACAGTATTTTCAGGAATAACAAACTGGTGGTCGTTCTCACTGTCTTTAAAAACCCAGCCCGAAATATCCAGATCGACCCTGCCCCAATTAAACAACTCAACCCAATCGCCGGCATCTTTATCTTGTGGCGAGCTATAATTTATTTCGTTGATAACCACCGAATTTCCATCGTTAATGGTTCCTTCGAAAACAGCTTTAAAGTTGGTTGCCTTGGTCAGACTAATTTCCAGTGTCTGAACATTATAAACCGAACCATTTACTTCCCAATGTTTCAGTTTATAACCTTGTATTGGTTTTGCCGACAATTTAACCGGCACATTCTGAAAATATTTACCCGACCAGTTTTCGGGACCAACTTCGATAGTGTTCAGTTTTATAACACCTGCATTGGCTGGAGAAACTGAAGTAAACAGGTCAAAAATTCTGGCCCGGGTGAATTGCTGCGTGATGTGACTACGAACATATTGCGGCCTGTTGATGGCAAAATTGCGCATCACTTGTGTGTTGTAAGTAAAAGCACCTGGCGAAGGCATGCTCCAGCGCTGATAATGACGTGGAATTTCAGGTTCAACAATTCGGGCCACACTGTCGATTTTGGCAATCACATTTTCAGGCAAAAAAGTTGTGTTCATCATATCGGCAAAACGGTTGATGAATGTATTTCTAAAGCCAGAGTTTTCAACTAATTTTCTGAAAAGTAAAGTTGACCAGGCAGGATTTGGCCAGCTTGGTCCGTTAGGTTCGAGTGCAAACTGCAAGGTATTTAAGTTGTAAGCTGTTTGATTATACAACCCAAATCCAAAATCGGTGTCGTACATCAGCCAGCGCCATTTTCCGCCTTCAATCTGAAGCTTCCAATATTTTATATTGTTTCCGGGCCAGTCGCGGTTATCGAAATAAATCATCGACAACATATAATCGATATAATTACTGATATCAATCTGATTGGCCACTACCTCGTAATTTGCATTTGTTAAAAGGCTGTTTTTATTAATAAAATCGATGATTTCGAGATAGTTTTCATTACCCCCTTCAACAACAATTGCATCTCCCTCAAGAATATCGACTTTTTCCGGATCAACTTTATGATTGCTTTCGAGGTAATTCTCATTAATTTTTTCGCGCAGGTTAATATGTCCCCAATACTTTCCGTTCAGATACAATATCACAGGTTCAAAAGCCTGAATATCAGAATCCAGATTTTTTACCAGATCGGTCATCATTCCATCGCGATAACGCACATAATCATAGTCGTTGCCGGCGTTTCGCAGTACAACCGATTTAAATGAAGTTATTGGTTTCGACTTAAAAAGCTGAATCCCTTCAAGAGCGGGATCGCCATATTCATTTCTGAAAAAAACCGATAATGATTTCTGCGGTCTGGCCCTGCTCCAGGCACCAAAAATTTTTAAACCGCAATTCATCGAAAACATTCTGTTTCCATCCGTTCCGGTCATTTCAATTCCGGCAGGTTTCTCCCAATCTTCCCAAAAATTTGCGCCATAATATGGATCCGAATTTTCGTATGAATCGCCCAGTACATAAATCCCTGTTTCGTTGTCCCACAAATTCATTGAATCTGTTGTAATGGCAACCGTTGGCAAAGTAGGCGGGATATCGAAAAGATAAGTGCGCGATACAATTTTACCGGGTACAGCACCTGATTTAAAAGCACGGGCGCGAACCACTATATTTTTGTTTATTTCGATTGGCCCCCGATACAGGATACTTGTCTCGTCAGGGTCATCGGAGTTTAGCGTGTACCTGATTTCCTCGCCATCGGCCTTACCTGAAAAAGTAAGCTGCTTTGGCGAAGTGAGAAACATTTCGCTGATTGAAAACTGAATTCCACTCTTTACCACTTCATTTGTAATCGGGGTTATATTGAGTTCGCCGGGTGTTGGTTCCTGAAAATAACCCCACTGCGACAGATTGTTTTTATTTCGGCCGAGTGAAAATCCGGCCGGAATTACGCCGTACGATATAGAATCGGCAATCGTTCCATTCTGGTGGGTCAGCGTTATTGTTTCGCCTGTTGATGAAAGCTTAAAATTGGTATGCGGATACAATTGCGGCATATCGAGATATTGCGAAAGGGGTGCATTGATACTAACCTTTTCGCCATACCCGATGGTGAGTATTGGGATAGCAGACATATCAGACGAACCCGTGCCGGCATTGTGCACCTGCACGGCCAATACGTTTTCTGATGTTTTCAACAAACCAATAAATGCTGAAATATCAAATCCTTCGGGCGACATTTCCCTGTAAATATTGGCTTCGTGCGATGTGGCCGACTGGTTCCATGTTACAACCGAACCTTCGGTTCCTAATCCAGAGCGGCATATTTCTGTTCCATTCAGGTAGGCAACAAAGCCATCATCATAATCCATATGTAACCATAACGATTTAATTTTTGCCAATTCGGTTATGGTGAATTTTTTCCGCATAAAAACCGATATCCTACCTGTAGCGATGACAGTATTGTCATCATTGTCACCAAATCCGATTCCCGATGCACCATTCGACCACCCGGTTTCGGCAAATGAATAGGTTTTCCAGATTGCCGGGGGTTCGGCTGTGGGAACAAAGTATTTCCAAATATGCCCCATATCAACAAGCGTTTTCCAGTATAGAGGAACCTGCTGTCTGTCTTTACCCGATGCATAAACCAGCAAAGGCTGGCCCGGCTCTAACTCAATCGGAGGGAACTGCCACTTCATCAAATCGGTTTTACCTTCGCTTAAATAGTATTCCGAAAGGTTGATACTTGTACTCCCACTATTCAGAATTTCTATCCAGTCGGGAGTTTCGCCATCTTCATCGAAAACAATATTTCGGTTGGCCGACATCAGTTCGTTAATGCGCAATCCCTGTGAATAACCCGGAAAAGAAGAAATGAGTATAAAAGCGGAAAATATTAATCGGTATAATTGGTTCATGCAGTATGTTTTTTCGCGTGCAAAACAACAAAATAATTGACTGAAAGCAAAAAAGATAGTGTTAATAAGGCTTCCATGGTAAATGGCATTAAAGCAGGAGACAAAGTTAAATAAAATGGTTTTTGTTTAGTTGCTGATTTCCAGTTTCAGAATTTTGCTTGTGGCTGAATTGATTTTAAACCTGTTGTCGATGCGCATGCCCATTACCCACACAATTTTTTCTCCACTGCACAGCAGCCAGGTATTCTGTTTTTGGTGAACAGGTATTTTTTCGTCAATAAAAAAGTCGCTCAGTTTTTTAAAACCTGTCATTCCAAGTGGCTGAAAATAATCGCCTTCCTGCCATTTTCTGATAAGCAGCGGAAATTCAAGCTTTTCCATATCCAAACAGGCAATATTTTGCTCTTTTCCGATTTTGAAATCTTTTACCAGGAGTTTTTCAACGGTCATACCGAAGGGTTCAAACAGTTGCACATCATCGGCTTCAAGGTAAAAAATCCGGTTTTCAGTTTCAGCAATGGTTGTAATAAAAAGCTTTTGCCTGTCTTTTACCAGCCTGTGCGTTTTCGAAAAAAACTGTTTTCCCGATTCCGTATTCAGACTTTGAAAAACCTCATCAACCACGCTTGGATTAAAATTTAACTCCGAAAGAATTTCAAGTAACACCAACCTGGGATGAGAAGAATTCAGTAGTTTTTTAATATCGATGCTAGGACTGGAGAAAGAAATCAAACTTCGACTACGCTCAGTCTGACCGTCACCCTGAGCGAAATCCACGCCTGCCGGACGGGCAGGGAAGGGTGAATCCGTGGCCTTCTCAATCACTTTTTGTTTTTCGGATTCAAAAAAATCAGTGTAAACGGTTTCGGCATCTTTCAGGTTTTCGATGCTTGCCAGCAGGTTTTTCTTAAACGAAGGGTTTAAACTTGAAAACAAAGGCAAAATTTTGTGCCTCAAAAAATTGCGTTGGTAAGCAACTTCGCTGTTGGTTGAATCTTCCCGGAATTCGAGGTATTGTTCTGTGGCAAATTTTTCGATGTCAGCGCGGCTGGCAAAAAGCATCGGCCTGATAATTTTTCCGGCTTTATCTTTGATTCCGGTCAATCCTTTTATTCCGGTTTTCCGCGTAAGGTTCAGAAAGAAAGTTTCAATCAAATCATCGGAATGATGTGCAGTGGCAATGTAATCATACCTGTTTTCAACCCTGATTTTTTCGAAATATTCGTATCGCAATTCGCGGGCAGCCATTTCGATGGAAATACCATTGATTTGTGCGTACTCTTCGGTATCGAACCTTTTAAAATACGCGGGAACGCCATGAATCAAAACCTGGGTTTTTACAAATTCCTCGTCGCCGTCCGACTCAGCACCGCGCAACTGAAAATTGCAATGCACAATTCCGTAATCAAACCCCGATTTTTCGAAAAGATGCAACATCACCATACTGTCGATGCCACCGCTAACTGCAAGCAGGACTTTCCCGCCTGTGTTTAGCAATTTCTTTTCTTTAATATTTTCGAGAAAACGGGTAAGCATTATTTTTTGATTTCGTTAACTAAAGCTGCAATGTTCACAATTACCTCCACTGCTTTTACCATCGATTGTACCGGCACAAATTCGTAAGGCCCGTGAAAATTATGACCGCCGGCAAAAATATTGGGGCAAGGCAATCCATCATATGAAAGCCGTGCCCCATCGGTTCCACCGCGAATTGCCCTTACTTTTGGTTCAACTCCGGCCTGTAACATGGCTTTTCGTGCAATATCAACAACAAACATGACAGGCTCAATTTTTTGTCGCATGTTAAAATACTGGTCGGTGATTTCAATCTCAGCCACAACCTTTCCGTAACGTTGGTTAATTTGCTGAATAATGCCGGTCAGCAACTTCTTCTTATCCTCAAATTTTTGCGAATCGTGGTCGCGGATAATCCAGCTCACTTCAGCTTTTTCCACATTTCCTTTCATAGCGGTGAGGTGAAAAAAACCTTCATATTTTTCTGTGTTTTCAGGCCTTTCGGTTGGCGGAAGCATTGTAATTATCTGGTGTGCAACCAATGCAGCATTTATCATTTTATCTTTGGCAGCGCCCGGATGAACACTGCGACCGTGAACAACAACTTTTGCACCTGCTGCATTAAAGTTTTCGAATTCAAGTTCGCCAATCTCGCCGCCATCAAGGGTGTAGGCAAAATCGGCCCCAAATTTTTTCACATCGAAATGGTCGGTTCCTTTGCCAATTTCCTCATCGGGTGTAAACCCAAGCCTGATTTTCCCATGTTTAATTTCTTTCGATTTCAGTAAAAATTCTGCGGCTGTAACTATTTCTGCAACCCCTGCTTTATCGTCGGCGCCAAGCAAAGTTGTACCGTCGGCTGTTATTATAGTCTGACCTTTGTATTGCAGTATTTCAGGGAATTCATCGGGATGGATGGTCACTCCATCTTTAAGCTGAACCTGTTTCCCGTTGTATTTTTCAATGATTTGTGGCTGCACATTTTCTCCCGAAAAATCGGGGCTTGTATCGACATGAGCGATAAAACCAACAACCGGAGCATTCTCAACTCCGTTTGCAGGAATGGTTGCCATTACATAACCGAATTTATCCAGTTTCACTTCGCTGCACCCAATTTCCCAAAGCTCGTCAGTCAGTTTTTTCATAAAAACTATTTGTCGGTCGGTGCTGGGGTAGGTTTCACTTCCAGGGTCGGAAGTAGTATATTCTTTGGCATATCGAATAAATCTTTCTGTTACTTTTTCCATGTTTTTAAAAAAAATTCTCACTTTGTTCAACTTCTGATTTTGCGGTGCATGAATTGCCTAATTTTCAATCAGACTCACCAATTGCATCTTGTTTTCCGGCCTATTCCAAACCCCGGTTTGAAACCCGGGGCTATTTAAATTGAGCCCTTTCATGGCTTAAAAAAATTGCTCTACAAAAACACTTTTTCAATCTGTTTTTTACTTGTCTCACTACTCAATACTAATATCTGAAAATCTATTCTCACACATCATCCGAATTAAAACCAAACCCCAGTCGTTTACCCGTAGCCATTTTCGAGAGAGTCATTTTTTGCTGCATCTGGTCAACAGTCGCAACTTTAACCTGATCGTACAGCGGTGACAGCAAATCGAACTCGATACTGTATTGAATGGCAGTTTCAACAATCTGACGCAGGATTCCGGGCGAAATGGTATCGAGTGCAAAATCTTTTACAAGCTCGTCGGATTGTCGTTTACCTTCAACAAAAAAGTGATTTTCCTTATTTACAAAAATGCGTGCCACCAGGTAACCCAAGTCGTTTACACGGTTGTATTTAAACGAGTCGGCCAGAAAATTGTAAATATAAATTGTGCCACAATACGAACGCATCGGGTCTTCCTTCAGGTAATCGGTATTCCAAACCGGGTGCTTGTCGTCGAACTCAAAAACATTGCTGTGCATACTGAAAATGAGCAGGTCGCCGCCAATTTTAAACTCGGCTTCAAACGGCCCGCGTTCAGTATAAACCGGCAATACTGCAGTCGGAACTTTGTCCCTGATTTTATCCTGATAGGTTTTTTCGAGCTGTTTCAGTACTTTTTTCAGTATAAAAAATGACTGTTGTGTATTTTCAAAAACCTTCTGTTTTACTGTCGATTTGATAACGAACGCTTCGAGCAGCGATTCGCGGACTTCCTTTTCTGTCATAATTTTAAATTTGAATAGTACTTATTAAAAGTACCCGTAATGATGGTTAAAATTACACAAAGCAACGATTAATAAAAACGAGAGCGGCCTGTTAAACCGCTTCGTATTTATTTTTCTTTTCAATTTAGTATGCTAATGCAAACAGCACCCTGCGATTTGAAGGTTGCCCCGAATAAACGCATTTTCCTTCCTCGGGCTCAAATTCCAAAGGCAAACATCGAATTGTGGCTTTTGTTTCGGCTTTGATTTTTTCTTCAGTTTCTGAACTGCCATCCCAGTGGGCTAAAATAAATCCACCTTTTTTTAGCGCTTCTTTAAACTCGTCCCAGGTATCTACTTTAATTGTGCTTTCTTCCCTGAATTTCAAAGCTTTTGTGTAAATATTACTTTGGATGTCAGCCAAAAGCTGTTCAATATAATTTTCAATTCCATCGATTTCGACCACCTGTTTTTCCAATGTATCACGGCGGGCCACCTCAACTGTGCCATTCTGTAAATCGCGCGGCCCCATCGCCAAACGCACCGGAACACCTTTTAATTCATATTCGGCAAATTTCCATCCCGGTTTTTTGTTGTCGTTATCATCAAATTTTACCGAAATACCGTTGGCTTTCAGTTTCCCCGAAATTTCCTTTACTTTTTCTGAAATCAAGACAAGCTGTTCCTCTTTCTGATAAATCGGTACAATAATTACCTGGAAAGGTGCGAGTTTTGGAGGCAGAACAAGTCCGTAATCATCAGAGTGAGCCATTACCAGCGCACCCATCAACCGGGTTGAAACTCCCCAAGAAGTGGCCCAAACATACTCCAGTTTTCCTTCCTTACTCGAAAAAGTAACGTCAAAAGCTTTGGCAAAATTTTGCCCTAAAAAGTGCGAAGTACCTGACTGCAATGCTTTTCCATCCTGCATCAAAGCTTCAATTGAATAAGTTTCAACAGCACCGGCAAAACGTTCATTGGCCGATTTAATACCTTTAATAACAGGCATCGCCATGAATTTTTCGGCAAAGGTTGCGTAAACATCAAGTATTTTCTCAGTTTCGGCAATTGCTTCCTCTTTTGTAGCGTGTGCAGTGTGACCTTCCTGCCAGAGAAACTCGGCAGTACGTAAAAACAAACGGGTACGCATTTCCCAGCGCACCACATTCGCCCATTGATTGATTAAAAGCGGCAGGTCTCTGTAAGAGTGAATCCAGTTTCTGTAAGTATTCCAGATAATAGTTTCAGAAGTTGGCCTTATAATCAGCTCTTCTTCAAGTTTAGCTTCCGGGTCAACAACCACACCTCCGGTTTCAGTATCATTTTTTAAACGGTAATGCGTAACCACGGCACATTCTTTTGCAAAACCCTCCACGTGGGCAGCTTCTTTGCTGAAAAACGATTTGGGTATAAACAACGGGAAATAGGCGTTCACGTGCCCGGTTTCCTTAAACATGCGGTCGAGCTCGGCCTGCATCTTTTCCCAAATCGCATAACCATATGGTTTGATAACCATACATCCGCGAACTGCTGAGTTTTCGGCCAAATCAGCCTTTATTACCAGATCCTGGTACCATTGCGAATAATTCTCACTTCTTGTTGTTAATTCCTTGGCCATTGTTCTAAACTTGGTACAGATTTTGTAAAATTCATTTTGTTTTTGAGGTTACAAAGAAAGTAATTATTATTGACATTAAATAAACAGTAGTGTAGTTATGAAATCAAAATTTACATATATCGGATTGATGGCGTTCTTAGCTAGCGCCTGTGGTACTGGAAGTTATGTGACAAACTCCTACACTGACGACATTTACTTTAACCCTGCCGACGTACCGCCTCCAATTGCTTCAACAACTGTAATCAGCACAGTATCTCCTTCAACAAAATCGGGTAAAACAGTTATTGTGAGCGAAATCAGCGAAACTGAGGATGGCACTACCAGCCAGAACAATTATGTTTTGGAGGAAGCTGCCTCAGATGAAGTTGCATTAATCGATAATTATGCACAGGATTTAAATGGCGCTGACACCATAACCTATTACGAAGATGGTGAAGTAAAGCAATTAATCAACAATTATTACACTGACGACGAAGTAGATTATGCATACAGGATTCAGCGTTTTCATAATCCATATTTTTATGATCCGTTTTTCTATGATAGCTGGTATTACGACCCGTTTTATTTCGATCCCTATGGTTGGTCATTCTCATTTAACTTTGGGTGGGGATACCCATATTACCGTTGGGGATATCCAAGTTATGGATGGGGATACCCGGGTTATGGCTGTGGATATCCCGGTTATTATCCCCCTTATTATCCGGGTTATCCCGGTTACTATCCACCCATTTATGCTGATTCTGATGATTATCAGTACGGACAAAGAAGATCAGAAAGCACCAGTGTTTCGCGCAATGATGTAAGAGGCAGTGACAATAACGGTTCTGCAAGAGCATCAGCGAGGGATAAAAGTGCTGTTGCCGGGGAAACCAGAAAAACTGTTTCAGGCAGCTCGCGCCGTGAAAATTCAGTTTCCGGTGTACGCAGTGGTGAACAAACTGCACAAAACGGAACAAAATCAAGCCGTGAAAATAACGCAGTAATGACTGAAAGAAGACGCACTGCCGAAACCGGCTCCAATAACTTTACACGTCCGGCTTCTGTGAACAACGAGTCAGGCAGAAGCACTTCGCAATCATATACCCGACCTTCAACTCAAACCAGAACATATACACGTCCGGGAAATTCAACAACCGGAAACGTGCAACCCCGGGTTGTAAGTAAAAGTTCATCAGCATCGGCTGGCGTACAGGGTTATTCACAACCCCGATCCAGTTCTACATATAACCAGACATACCGCTCAGGTTCGACATACAACCGCAGCACAAGCAGCGGGGTATCATCGCGTACCTACAGGGCTCCTTCGGTTAGCAGCAGTTCAAATTCATCCAGAGGCAGTTCTTCTGGCAGCAGCGGAAGCTACAGCAGTGGCAGCAGCAGCAGCCGGAGCAGCAGTGGTTCTTATTCATCGGGCAGTTCAAGCAGCGGAAGTTCATACTCTGGTGGAAGCAGCGGTGGTGGCGGTGGCCATTCCTCTGGTGGCGGAAGTTCTTCATCAGGTCGTCGTTAATAATACATTATCAATACATTCAGGTTTGAATTAAAATTTATTGCCATGAAAAAATACATTTTTCTGTTCAGTATCATTTTACTCATTCCCTTTGCCTCGATGGCACAGGATTTAGCCGATGCTCTTCGTTATTCCAATCTTTCAGTATCAGGAACAGCTCGTGCCGGCGCTATGGGAAATGCGTTTGGAGCACTAGGTGGCGATTTTACCTCGGCCAGTATTAACCCTGCAGGACTGGGACTTTATCGTTCGAGTGAGTTCACTGTTACCCCTATATCGATGAGCACGAGGGTGGAATCGAAATATTATGGTACCGGACGCGAAGACAGTGACTATAAATTCTCGCTGAATAACATCAGTTATGTGAATACCATTTCGATGGCAGGCACCAATGAGGCCGGTATTGTAAATGTAAATCTTGGAATTGGATACAACCGGATTAAGGATTTCAATAGTAACGGGATAATTCAGGGGTTCGATGTAAACGGATCGTACCTTGACTATTTTGCCGACCGCGCCAACCGGGGTATCTGGAGCGATTACTATGAAGAACTGGCATGGAAGACCGATGTACTTTTGTATGATGAAAATAACGACGAATACTGGTCGGATCCACAGGATGCAGGATATAAACAAAGTCAGCGTAAAACCTTTTCAAAAAATGGGGCGATTGATGAATACTCATTTGTTGCCAGCTTTAATTTTAACCACAAATTGTATGTTGGTTTATCATGGGGAGTAAACGACCTTTATTACAGCGAATCATCAGTTATTTACGAAAACGACGAGAAAAATAACATTCCGTATTTTAACAATATGCAGTTTAATAGTTACCTCACCACCTGGGGTATTGGCCATAATTTTAAATTTGGCGCCATTTACAAACCCATCAACGAAGTGAGGTTAGGCGTTTCAATTCATACACCAACCTGGTATCGGTTGCAGGACGACTTTTCAACATCAATGTATTCGTCAGTAACTTTTCCTGATGGCAGCGAGAGCTATGATGAGTATTCTCCATACAATGAATATGATTACCGGCTGCAAACACCGCTGCGAACCACATTCAGCGGCGCTTTTGTAATTGGTGGAAAAGGCATTTTGAGTGCCGATTATGAGTTAGTAAGCTACGGCAGCGCCAAACTACGCGATGGTGGCGGTGGTTATGATTTTTATGATGAAAACACCGAGATTTCGGAAGCTTACAAAACTTCAGGTAATTTAAGAATTGGAGGTGAATTGGTTGCTACAAATAATCTGAGATTAAGAGGAGGTTTTGAATACCATGGTTCGGCATACGAATCGAATGCATTTAACGCAAATCAGAAAAATGCCGAAGCAAACATGATGGTATATGCAGGTGGTGTTGGTTATTATGCAGGCAGTTTTTTTGCCGATTTAACCTATAGGTATTCAACTATTACCGAATATGACGCATTGTATCCGACCCCACAGCTCGAAGCATATCCGATACCGGAGATGGCTTCACTGAAAACCATTAAACACGATGTACTTTTTACGCTTGGATTCAGATTTTAAAAGAAATCTTACTATAAACCGGGAGGCACTTTCAAAAAAAGAAGGTGCCTTCTTTATTTTACAGAATCACTGAAACTTTATACCGATAATTTAAATATGTTTGTTGATGTGCTAAATCCAAGAGTATGTGGACAACCATTTTGATAATCGCTTTTTACCTCTTAACTCCTTCTTTTCTCATTTGGCTAACAAAAAAATCAACGTTTTTGAACCGCTTGGGGGTCGTGGTACTTGCGTACCTGACCGGCCTTGTCCTCGGTAATATCGGGATTCTGCCAAAAGCAAGTCCTGAATTTAAAGCCTTGCTGGGAGCAAGGTTGAAAATGCCCGATATCGAGTTACAACAATATCTTGCTTCGGCCCAAATTTCGACAACCGATGTTACTGTCAACCAGATTTCAGGATTACAAGATACACTAATGACATCTACTATTCTTATTGCAATTCCGCTTCTGCTTTTTTCACTCGATATTAAAAAATGGCTGAAACTGGCGAAGGGAGCGTTTTTATCAATGATTCTGGCTATATTTTCGCTGCTGGTTGTAATTTTCAGTGGTTTCTATTTTTGGGGAAGCGACATTGATGAATCGTGGAAAGTGGCGGGAATGCTGGTAGGAGTTTATACCGGCGGAACCGCCAACCTGGCAGCAATCGGTACTGCGTTAAATGTAAGCCCCAATGTTTTTTTACTCACGCACACATACGACCTGATTGTCGGTTCGGTCTGTCTTGTATTTCTGATGACAATTGCTCAACGCGTATTCCATATTTTTCTGCCAAAATTCCAGATGATTTACAAAGCAGAAAATAAAATGCATCTTCCCGATGAATCAAATAACATAGAAAATTTCGACCCATTATTTAAGCGAAAACTGATTCCCGACCTTCTGAAAGCACTTGGGATTTCGGCATTAATTGTTGCAATTGGCGGTGGATTGAGTATGCTTGTTCCAAAACCTACTGATACTATTGTGGCAATTCTGACGATAACCACACTGAGCCTTGCAGCTTCGGTGATTAAACCTGTAAACCGGCTACGTAACAGTTTTCAGTCGGGAATGTACCTCATTATTACTTTTTCTATGGCAGTATCGTCGATGGCCGACCTGAGCAATATGTTCCAGATTGAATTTTTGCAATTATTCCTTTATGTGTTTTACGTTGTATTTGGGTCGATTGCTTTACACGTGACTCTTGCAGCCATTTTCAAACTTGATGCTGATACAACAATAATTTCGATTACAGCACTCACCTATTCACCGCCTTTTGTGCCAACAGTTGCAGGAGCGATAAAAAACAAGGAGGTTATTATTTCAGGACTGACCATCGGAATTTTAGGTTATGCTTTTGGGACGTATCTGGGAATTTTAGTAGCTACAATTTTGCAATCACTCAGCCTTTAGTTTTATTTTGATTTTACAAGTTTTATTTTAACAGCATCCTTAAATGCATCTTCTGAATCAGCGTATTTCCTGATCATTTTTTGTAAATCGGCAGTCTTGGCTGTCAGCAAAACACTTTCGCCGTTATCTTCATGCTTGATCTTTATTTTCTTTTCCTTTAACTGATTTTTCAACCATTCTATGTCAAACCAACTGATATTCAACGTATCAGCATTCATTGTGAGTTTTGCAATGGTATGTACTGGCATTACATGCAAACTCCACCACGTAACATCTGATTTTGATTGCGTTGATGGCAGACTTTCAATCTGCTGCACATAAAAATCGAGAAAATAAGTGTTATCAAGTTTAAACAAGTTAACTGAATAATCAGTGTTTTTGTTGTCATAGTCGGTCAGGTTCAAATCGTACACCTTTTTATTCATAATTTCAGTTGAACCGTTTTTGATAATCGGATGTATGAAATTCCATACAAGACTATCTTCATCAATCCATTTCCCAGTAAGAATATCATTCTCAAATATATCTTTTTCGGTATAAAAGGGGTAGAATGACCATATTACACAACCCGACAAGATTGGCAAAAGCGCTAAAGCCGAAAGTAATTTATTGATTTTCAAAGCATTATTTTTAATATCCTTTCAAATTTACTACAAAAACAAAAAATATATTCAGTTATATTGATATTAAAAAAGCCTGCTGACCGAAACCAGCAGGCTAATTAAATATCACTAACGTATTTTACTTAATAACAGCACTTTCCACCTTATCAACAAATTTCAAAGCATATTCAATATTGAAAGGCATGTATTGCGTTAATGCAATAATTACCATGTTGTTTTTCTTATCTACAACAAACTGAGTAGAAGCAGCTCCGCTCCATCCGTAATATCCTTTTTCAGGGTTCACCAAACCACCCATTTCAATCTATTTATTCGATTCTCAATATTTCTAAAACAGGTAATTCAATCCGATGTACATACCCGACTTACCGTCGCGATCATCAGCAGCCATCCCATAATCCACTTTTATAATAAAGTTGGTATTCATGGCAATGCGCAATCCGACACCATACGAAATATGGAGTTTCTCAGCATCCGGGTCATAATAATTAACAGCTTCGGCATCGTTCAGTAAATCATCCGATACATTTTCAACTCCCTTCATCCGTTTTGTAACCTGGCCAAAATCAAGAAATCCGTTCAAACCGAGGTAAAAGTTGTTATTGATAAATGTGAAGCGGGCAAATTTCCAGCGGGCTTCAATATTACCAAGAAAATAACCATCGCCAATCACCCTGTTTCGTTTTATACCGCGCAATGTGCTGCTGCCTCCCAAACCTTCAGAAGTGGCACCTTTCAATTCAGAAACCACAACCTGGGTCTGGTAATAAAACGGGGTGTAACCTGCAATACCGGTTTGATAATTCAAGCGATATGCAAACGAAAGATCGTCTTTAATGATGGTAAAATATTGGCGGTGTGTTAAACTGAGTTTGGCAAACGAAGTTTCGGCACCAAGAAATTCCGGAGCGCCTTCAACCACAGCTTCTGTCCAGATTCCCTTCATCGGGTTGGGTTTGTTATCGCGCGAATCGTAAACTAACCCGGCTTTTAATGCAGGAATAAAACCGCCATCAGCTTCCTGTTCGGTAATGATTCCCCATTCCTGGTATTTTTGGTACAACCCAGGTTGTGTATTGTGGTCGGGCAGTTTCTCTTCACCTTCTTTCCCTTTGTTGAGCTTATCAATATCAACCAGCCCGATTTTGAAGTTAAGCATGTTAAAACCTGCAGTCCATTTGAGTTTATCGCCCGAAAGTTTTCCAACCAAATCGGCTTTGATACGGAACATTTTCCGGTCGTATTTATAAAACATGCGGGTTTTATAAGCAGCATCTTCATCGTCCATCCAGTCGTAATTCACAACGGCATCGTACCCGTTGTACCCAAAAAAATCATAGGCCTGGTCGGATAAATAACTAATGTCCAGCGAAGTTTGCAAGCCGGGAATCAGCTGGTCTGAATCATAATAAAACCTGTTTATTCCGCTGCCTTTGGTAAATCTCGACACCTCGAAATATAACTTATGGTTGTATTTCGGGTACCGGCTTCCATCGCCGTAATTGTACAAATCGACCAGTGCACCATACTGAAATCCAAGGTCAGTGTCGTAGGTAATTGTTGGCAGGGCGCCAAAATTCCAGCCATCTTTTGTCACTTCTTTTTTCTCAACATCTTCCTGTGCCATTAAACCAATTGCAGATAGCAGCAAAAATCCCATAATCATACTTTTCTTCATATCGATAATTTTAAATTTGATTTTTTTTTGATGAGTATAACTCTAACAAAATAAGGTGAAAAAACTATTTACCAGACACAATCCTTATAAAATCAGTACGGTGAACACCTTCGCCATCCACCAGGCCAAAGCTACCGCTTTTATAATTCCAGTTGGCATAAGCAATTCCGTTTTCTTCAAACAAATCGATCATATTCTGGTACCAGCGAAGCATGTCTTCCTGTGGCGGACCAGTAATAATACCAAACTCGCCACAATACAGCGGCAAGTTGAGTTCCTTTGCCTTTGCCAGTGGTTTTTGCCATTGTTCCAAAATCCAGGCTTTATCAAATGTCTTTCCCACCCAATTCTCAACAAGCAGCTTCATTTCAGCCGGCAAGGTATCAAATTCAGTTTGTGCAAAAATTGTATCGGGGTAATGCACCGGGCCTGTGTAACCTTTCAAATCGGTCCAGCCTGCATTCCAGTGTGTTAATAAAAAAGGCTCATAAAAATGAAAACTCAATAAAATATTTGAATCGTTGGCTGGTATTTTAAGCACATCGAATGTTTGTACCTGTTGCCATTTGTTTGATCCAATCACAATTGTTCGTTCAGGTTCAGTTTCACGAATAACCTTTACACAATTGGCCACCAGATTATTCCAAAGTTCAGGATCATCGGCAACTGCCTCGTTCATCAGTTCGTAAGCTACCATCGAATTGGGATAATTAATAAGTGTTTTTGAAAGGTCGCGCCATAGATTGTAGAATTTTTCCTGTTCAGCGGGGTCAGTCCAAAGTGGTTTTACTTCGGCATTAAAATGGTGTGAGCGTAAAATGTGCAGGTCAACAATTACGCGCAGGTTTTTTGCCATGCACCAGTCGATGCAGTTGGTCATCAACTGAAAAGCATCGTCATGTCTTACGCCTTGCTCATCCCACATTTGTTCCTCATCGACAGGCAAACGAATATGGTCGAAACCCATAGCCGCAATAGAATCGACATCGGCTTTGGTAAAAAAGGCATCACGTTCGGCTCCGCGGTCATCACTTTGCGAGAGCCAGTGTGCAATGTTTGTTCC
>DYSZ01000269.1 GCA_020726265.1 Draconibacterium orientale | reverse complement strand
CAACCAACAAATGACTGCGCGTTATTCCGGGTTCAAATCACAGGTTGAAAATTCGTCAAACCCATTTAATACTGCGCTTCGTTTAGCCATCGCCGGTAACATTATTGATTATGGACCAACAAATCATTTCGATGTTGATGCAACCATCGACAGAGTTTTTCATACCGATTTTGAAATTGACCACAGCGAGCTGCTTGAATCAGAAATCGGTAAAGCAAAGTCAATTTTGTACCTGGCCGATAATTGTGGTGAAATTGTTTTAGATAAGCTTTTCCTTGAAACAATCGGTCATCCAAACGTTTTTGTGGCGGTACGAGGCAAACCCGTTTTAAACGATGCCACTGAAAAGGAGGCATTGGAAATTGGAATAAACGAAGTGGCCACCATTATCAGCAATGGCGATGACACGCCTTCCACTTTACTTCACCGGGTAAGTAGTGAGTTCAGGGAAATCTATGATTCGGCAGACTTAATTATTTCGAAAGGCATGGGAAATTACGAGGGTTTAATGGATGAAACCGACCCCCGCATTTTTTTCCTGTTAATGGTGAAGTGCCCTGAAATTGGCAGGAAGATTGGCGCTTCCAATGGAAGTTTCATTGTGAAGCACAACTCGCAATCATATTTTCAAAGCTTCAGCTAAATCCTACCTCGGCACCAGAGTAATCAACGGAATAATCATTTCCTCCATCGAAATTCCCCCGTGCTGAAATGTGTCTTTGTAATAGTTCGCATAATGGTTGTAATTGTTGGGGTATGCCAGAAAATCGTCGGAATGCGCAAAAATGTAACTTGTACTTACGTTCCGCAATGGCAGGAATGCCTTTTTCGGGTCGCGGAGTTCGTAAATCTGTTTGCTCTGGTAATTCAGGTTTTTCCCTAATTTGTACCGGAGATTTGTATTGGTTTCGCGGTCGCCAATCACTTTAATGGGGTTGTGTACCCGTATTGAACCGTGGTCGGTTGTAACAACCACCCTGATATCGTTTTCGGACAGTCCCTTTAAAAGTGCCAGCAGCGATGAGTTGTTAAACCAGCTCAAGGTTAACGAGCGGTAAGCTTTTTCGTCGGCAGCCAGTTCTTTTATCATGTCCATTTCGGTGCGGGCGTGCGAAATCATATCCACAAAATTAAAAACCATCACCGAAAGGTCGCTTTCCACAATGCTGTTCAGGCTGTCGGCAATGCGGCGTTCCATGCGTATTCCCGACGATTTGTCGAACCACAGTTTTTCCTTGCGGCCGTGCCGGGTCATTTGTTTTCGTAAAAGTTGTTCCTCAAACCTGTTTTTGTGGCCTTCGTTATCGTCGTCGTCCCACAAATCGGGGTACAAACGTCCAATTTCAGAAGGCATCAGGCCGGCAAATATGGCGTTTCGGGCATACATGGTGGCTGTTGGTAAAATACTGTAATACAAATCTTCCGACTCGGTGCGGTAATAATTGTCGAAAACTTTGCTGATGGTGCGCCACTGGTCGAAACGCAGATTGTCGATTACCAGCACGAACACTTTTTTGCCACCATCGAGCAGTGGGAAAACTTTGTGTTTCATGATATCAGGCGACAGAAGCGGTCGCTCTCCGATTTCCTGCGTAAACCAATGAATGTAGTGGTCTTTGATATAACGGAAAAAAGCCTTGTTGGCATCAGCTTTCTGCATGGCCAGAATCTCGTCCATGGCCGAATCGTCACTCTGGCTCAGCTCAATTTCCCAGTGCACCAATTTTTTATAAATATCAACCCACTCCTGATGGTTCAGCCTGTCGTTCAGTAGCATTCCAATTTTGCCAAACTGCATTTGGTAAGCCGAGGTGGTTTGCTGTGTCACAAGTCGTTGCATATCGATATTCTTTTTTATCGAAAGCAGAATCTGGTTGGGGTTCACGGGTTTTATAAGGTAGTCGGCAATTTTCGAACCCACTGCCTCGTCCATAATATTTTCCTCTTCGCTTTTGGTAATCATCACTACCGGAAGATTAGGAACAATTGATTTTATCTGGGTAAGCGTTTCGAGACCGGTAAGCCCGGGCATATTTTCGTCAAGAAAAATAATATCGTAGAAGTTCTCTTTCACCTTGTCGATGGCGTCGAGGCCGTTGTTAGCGGTTTCCACTTCGTAGCCTTTGCTTTCAAGAAAAATAATATGTGCGCGTAACAGGTCGATTTCGTCGTCGGTCCAGAGAATACGTGGTTTGCTCATTGTTTTCTGCTTTTTTTGAATGTGTAAAGATAGAAACAAAAAAAGTGCCTTTTAAGTGTGTGTTTAACTTACTTTAACGAGAGAGAGTTGTGAATGGGTGAATGAGTAGTGTGTTATTGAGGAAGAAGCGGGAATTGTGAATGAGTTATAGGGTGAATGAGTTATTGAGGAAGAAGTTCTGAAAGGGCTGCATAATTCTGCCCTGATCAGAACATTGGTGCGAGCTCCGTAGGAGCGTCCGCCAACTGGCGGATTGGTAGCCGGGGGTGAAGCCCTCGGTTGAGAGAATCCCCAAAATACCGGTCTGTGGTTTGAAAAGCAGAACCAGAAAATGACGAATGACGATTAATGATTTTTGATTGCAGAAGTATGAGAATGATGAATGAGAGAGAAGACCGGGGAACGGAGGAGTAATGCCCTGAAAGGGCATAATGTGAATAACCCCGGGTGTAATGCAATGAAACCCGGGGTAGGAGCGCCCCCGACTCGCCTGTCAGTGGTTTGAAAAGCCGGCCCCGGAAAACA
>DYSZ01000268.1 GCA_020726265.1 Draconibacterium orientale | reverse complement strand
GTTTTTACGAACAGGGCATTGTTAATTGCATTGTTAAATTTTTACCGGAGTATTGTTTTATCAACAGAAATTATAATTATTTTTACCCTTGTACAATTCAAGAGTTTTGCAAATATAAAATATTTTTACAAATCCGCCAACAATATTTGATTTGTACGTGAGAATTGAAAAAAAGTTTCACTAAAAACAGCTGTTTATCCATGAACCCTCCCTCCACCCACATCAAATTAATGATCGCTGAAGAACGGTGCATCATCCTGCAGTCCCTTGTTGCCCTTTGCAGAACGTTTAAAAACATGGAAGTTATTGCGACCGCCCGTAACGGCACAGAATGGATGCAGATACTGGAAACAGCCCGGCCCGAAATTATCATCACCGGCATACAGATGCCCTTTCGCGACGGGTTTGAATCCACCCGGACCATTAATGAAAAATTGCCATTGATCAAGGTAATCGTCTTATCGATGTACGATCATCCTGCATATGTTAAAAAACTGTTAAAAATCGGGGTACGGGGTTTTATTTCAAAAAATGCTTCAGAAAATGAACTGGAAAAAGCAATCCTATCCGTATTCAATGGAGATATCTATCTTTCTGAAGAAATTTCCCGTTCCATTATAAACGATTTTTCAGATCCAACCGGTTCCACGGTAATACAAAACTACAACTCGCTGACATTCCGTGAAATTCAAATCATTCAATTGCTGTCGGACGGTTGTTATACCCGGGAGATTGCTGAAAAATTATTCATCAGCCCCAAAACGGTGGAAAGGCATAAAACCAACATCCTGAAAAAGCTAAATCTGAGAAATACCGCCCATCTGGTGAAAATGGCGATACAAAACGGGATTATTCTGACATGAATGCGGTTTCATTCATGATACCAACCTGTCTTTTTTATAACTTCAATAATGAAAATTATCCGGCTGGTTTTTCCCGACCGTCAGGGGGTTGATTTTGACATCAATACCTCGCGTGGCCTTCAGCTCGTCGGCTTTCTGTTTGGCTGAAAGCAATTGCGGGTTAATCTGAAAAGCACGGTTATAATAGTAGGAAGCCACATCAAAACGCTGTAGCCATTCATAAATAATCCCCAAATGCCTGTATGCATCGGCTAATGTCGGTGCATATTCGATGGCTTTATTAAAAAACCAGATCGTTGAATCCACATATCGCTGCTCCGGCTTATAGGTTAATTTGACCTCATACCCATAGGCATACCGGAACATGGCGTCGCCAAACTCCGGATGGATGGTCAATGCTTTCCGTATGGCCGACATGCCTGCAGTTACCAAGGAATCTTTTTCCTTTTTATCCGTTGTTTTTGTAGCTTTTATAACCATATCAGACCCATAATGTAATTGGTTCTGGGCGCTGTTTTGACCGGTTGCAATATCGGTCTGAAAAAGGGTCAGGCTGTCAACCCAGGCTTTGTTTCGTTCAACAGTGATTACTGCCCCGATAGTAACGGTTATGAAGATTAAAAAGTAAACCAGCAGGTTGGCTGCGGACCATTTGGCTTTTGATGTCCGGCCCGGCTGAAAAACGGTCCGAAAAAGAGTATTGAGCAGTATCACGATAACCATACATATTCCTAGTGATGCAGCATAAACATTGCGTTCTGCAAAAATCCCTCCCCGGAGGATAATAAAACCCATGACAGGGGCCATGGTTATCAGAAAAAAGCCAAGCCCAAGGCCCAATGCGGCCTTTTTCCGAATCTGGTAAACAGCAACTACGATCAACGTCAGAAAAATCAATAACCCTGACCACGCCCAAAGATTATCCCATCCTACCGCGGGGATTTGGTTATAGGAATAATCATATCTCAGCGGATGTGGCCAGAACAGCATCTTCAGGCTAAAAATAAAGAGAAGAAACGCTGTTGAAAACCTGACGGCCTCATCCCTGTAAGGATAATTGATGATATCATCCGGGATGATAGCAGGGACCGGGCCAAGGGCAACCCGCCGTTGAATGAAAAACAAAAAAACAACCAGTAGAAAAGGCAAAACCCTTATTGCAATATCCCTGATTTTCCCCGATCCTCCATAATACAATACCAAGGGAAGCAATAATATCCCGATAAGGGCGCTCTCTTTGGATAACAGGGCAAAATAGAAAAACAACATCCCCAATAGCAAATCCCGGACTTTTTTGTGGTCGGTGTACCGAAGGGAGAAAAACAACATGACCATAATGTTAAAAAAACTCAAAAGCTCATCCCTTCCCTTGATATTATCGACCACTTCGGTGTGTATCGGGTGGGCCGCAAATAAAAGCGCAATAAAAAAAGGGAAAAGTTGGTTTTTTGACGAAAAAAGGCGCACCATGACCAGGAACAAAAAGAAAACAGTCAGGGCAAAAAAGGTTACGTTAAAAAAATGGCTTACCCGGGGTGAAGCCCCGAAAAACTGATATTCAACGGCAAAAGTAACCAGGGATAACGGCCGATAGTAACCCAATTTCATATTTGAAAAATGCCAGAAATCTACCTTCATCAGTTTGGGTATCCCGGAGAACCCCTCCTGAACGTACCGGTTGATTGTTATGGCGCTATAATCATCCAGTACATATCCGTTGTTCAAACTATTAAAATATATTGTGAAAGCAAAACATGCTATAACTGCTCCCAGATAATAATGTGTTGGTATGTAACGGAAAACAATTTGTTTAACCGATGATTTCTTACCGGGTCGTTTCTGAATGATTGCATGGTTTTTGTCTGACATG
>DYSZ01000267.1 GCA_020726265.1 Draconibacterium orientale | reverse complement strand
TTGCGGCACTCTGCGGTTAAAGTTTGAACATTTTTTGTTAACTAAACGACATTGATTTTAGTATGGTAAAAAATTAGTCAAAAGAGTATTATGATCCAAGAAATCCCGAATCCCCAACTTCAACTGGCTTTTGACTTTGTTGAGCAGACCAATACCAACCTGTTTCTAACGGGGAAAGCGGGAACGGGAAAAACTACATTTTTGCGTAACCTGAAAACTATTTCGCCCAAACGTATGATTGTGGTTGCCCCAACCGGTGTGGCTGCCATCAATGCAGGAGGCGTTACTATTCATTCCTTCTTCCAGATGCATTTCGGGCCGCATATTCCTGAACAGGCTTCGCAACAGCATAATTCTCCGGGTGATTCGCAAAAAAGCGCTTTCGACCGCTCACAACGTTTCAGCCGCGTGAAAATTGATATTATGCGTAGCCTCGACCTGCTGGTGATTGATGAAATCAGCATGGTGAGAGCCGATTTGCTGGATGCCATTGATGAGGTTTTGAGAAGATTTAAGGACCATTCCAAACCTTTTGGCGGCGTTCAATTGCTGATGATCGGCGATTTGCAGCAATTGGCTCCGGTTGCCAAAGACAATGAATGGGATATGCTCCGCCCCTATTACGACACGATATTCTTTTTCGGAAGCCGTGCATTACAGAAAACAGCTTTTAAAACCATCGAACTTAAACATATTTACCGCCAGAGCGATGATGTTTTTATCCGATTGCTCAACAAAGTACGTGATAACAACATTGACCAGCAGTCGCTCGAAGACCTTAATAAGCGTTACATCCCCAACTTTAATCCAGGCAATGACGAAGGGTACATCACGCTTACCACGCATAATTACCAGTCGCAAGCCATAAACGAAACAAAGCTGAAACAACTAAAGGGCCATCCGCATCGTTTTACGGCCCAGGTAGAAGGCGAATTTCCCGAATATAGCTATCCAACTGATTTTGAGTTGGTTCTAAAGGAGGGAGCGCAGGTTATGTTTGTAAAAAACGATATTTCGCGCGACAAGCTGTTTTATAATGGTAAAATTGGAAAGATAACACGTATAGAGGATGATACAATTTTCGTAAAATGCGATGGCGATCACGATGTAATTCCGGTAGTTCCGGCTGAATGGACCAACAGCAAATACACCATTAACGATGAAACCAAGGAAATTACTGAAACGCCTGTTGGAAGTTTTAAACAATATCCGCTCAAATTAGCCTGGGCCATAACCATTCATAAAAGCCAGGGACTCACATTTGAGAAAGCCATTATTGATGCCAATGCCGCTTTTGCTCACGGACAGGTTTACGTGGCGCTAAGCCGGTGCAAAACCTTTGAAGGAATGGTGCTGAGTTCGCCCATTGCTCAGGTTAGCATTAAAAGCGACAACAGCGTGAGAGGCTTTTCGGATGAAGCCGAACAAAACCAGCCTGGCGAAAAAGAACTGTTGGCATCACGGATTGCCTACCAACAGACCTTACTGGTTGAGCTGTTGGATTTTTCGTTAATTCAACGTCGCTTTTACCAATGTCAGAAACTGATTAAAGAAAACGCCAATGTTTTGCTTCCCGCTTTGGCTGAAACATTTATGGCAATGCACAATGCAATAACAACTGAGCTTATTAATATTTCGGATAAATTCAGACCGCAGATAGGGCAGTTTCTTACTTCTAATCCAATGATCGAAGGACACGAAGCCCTACAGGAACGCATTAAGAAAGCAAGCAGTTATTTTGCAGAAAAGACGGATCAGCATATTTGCAAAGTTTTACAAAACATTGATATAGAAACCGATAATAAGGCCATCCGGAAAGATTTAAAAGATGGTTTCGAAAACCTTTACCAGGAAGCATTTGTTAAAACAGCCAGTTTCAAGTCCTGCATAGCTGATGGATTTACAGTTCAAAATTACCTCGCCGCTAAAGCCAAAGCTAGTATCGAGAAAATTCAGTTAAAACCGGAATCCAGGTCAAAACTTACCTTTGCATCTGAAGGTAAAGCAAATCCGGCTCTTTTACGGCAAATTAAAACCTGGCGTGCCGACATGGCTGAGGAAGAAAATGTACCAATCTATATGGTGCTTCCGCAAAAAACCATGTACGATTTGGTCGAGCTACTCCCTGTTACCATGAAAGAATTAAAAGGAATAAAGGGTTTCGGGAAGAAGAAGGTTCAGAAATACGGGCCAGAACTCATTGGAATTATACGAAACTATCTGCAGGTTAACCATCTTGATAAAATAGATGCTGAAATGCCCGAATCCGATACCGAACAGCTTGAAGATGAACCTACAAAAAGGCCAAAACAGGAGAAAGGTCAAACGCAGCAACTTAGTTTTGAGATGTTTAAACAGGGAAAGACAATCGAAGAAATTGCAAAGGAAAGATCATTTACAACCTCAACCATCGAAGGTCACCTGGCCCGGTTTGTTGCCCGTGGCGACCTGGATATTTTAGAACTACTTTCAGCTGAAAAATTCGAATTGATCAAATCTTATTTTGTTGAAAACGAAAGCACATCATTGTCCGAAGCCAAAACGGTGCTGGGCGAAGAAGTAAGCTATGGCGAGCTCAGAATGGTGCTGAATTATATGTCGAAAGGGATTTCTGAACCGCCACCGAAGTATATTTTGTAATAGTTTGGCCGGATTAATTTCGATTTCAACTCCCGTTATCATTGCTTTGAACCGGAAAGTGATGCAGTACAACTTCCAGGTTTGACGCTTTCGCGGGGC
>DYSZ01000266.1 GCA_020726265.1 Draconibacterium orientale | reverse complement strand
AGTTCACTGCATCGAGGTTGAAAACCATTCCAAGAGTTCCGCTGAAATAATTCAGCGTATTATTCTCGCCCAAAGTGTTTGAGTAGGCTTGTCTGCCCAATCCACCGCTTATTCTTAGAAACCTCGCGATTACCATTCCTCCCTCAACACTATAAAATTCGTTGAAAGTTTTTTCCAAATCGATAGTGCCCGAAAAGGCTGTTCCACCCGCCTGCATCTGTTGCAAAACAGCAGGATTTGTATTTCCGAAAGTGCCAAATACTGCGAGCATATTGCCTCTGGTTGTACCACCCCTGGTTGAAATGTACCCCAGTTGTCCGTTAACCTGCCAGTTGATTTTTTCAGTTGTGTAGGAAAATTTTTCTTCTGTGTCGCCATAATAATTCACCGACGGACCCAATAAAATTGTAAACCCTTTATCCTGCGCATAACTCCCTTGAAGTATGACCAGAAACAGAATTAGAAATAAAAATATTTTTTGTCTCATCATGGCAGTTATTTTAAGCTGAATATTGCACCAATCTGAATCAAACTTGTTCCGGTACCTACATCGGAATACAGCCCAAATGACTTGCTAATCATAAAATCAACACCAACCCTGACAACAACATCGTTTTTGAAGCCATTAATACCTGAAGTTGTTAATACATGTTTCCCCTCGTCCAAAAATTCAACATCACCCTTCATTGTAGCAGAGTTATAATTGAAATTCAATCCGGCGAGAACGTATGGTTTAACAAATCTATCTATCAGGTCGTACCTGGCGTATATTCCTAGGTTAACAATTGATTCTTCAATGCTTTGCGAAATGGCAATTCCGTCATATTTACTGGTTCGGTTGTAGCCGTAGTTGAAACTGGCATAACCAAGGTTCACCCCGACTTTCAGAAACCTATTGTAACGTATCTGATAAGCGGCAAAAAGAGAAGGGGCGCTGGCTTCTTTCGAAAAATCATCAACTCCCTTAAAACTGGAATACGCACGCGAAAAACCCATACCAACCCTGACATCACCATGAGCAATGTTGTACTTCAGATTTTTTGTGGTATCATTATTTTCATCAATCTCCATGCTATTTGCATCAAATGCCTCCTCGTCAAGTTTTCGCTTTCCAAAAACCGGTGTAATCACCTGCTTTGTATTGTTACTGTACGAAATAACATAAACCTGTTCACGGGGCAATGTAATTTCTGGTCCATCGGGTATATCATTTTTCCGATACTTCACTTCATTCTGGCTAACTTCAATCACTTTCCCGTAAATTATGCTTCCGTCAACCCGGATGATTACATCGGTGGTGGATATGCTATCTTTTTCCTGTGCCGGGGCAGTGAAGGCTGATAGCGCTATCAGAAGCGCTACAACTGTTGATTTTAGTTTATTCCAACACATATGATAAGTCTTTAAAGGTGCCTTCATGAAAAGTTATTTTCTCTTCGGGGTTCTGATCTCTTTGAAGTTTTGCAAAGAAGTCACCCAAAACTAGTTTTTCTTCCATATTTTGTCTTTCAACTCTTACGAAGTCTTCTCCAAGGCTTAAAGGATCCAAATCGTAACTTTTGTAGGTACTACCCACTTTTTCGACATAATTAAAACTGTACATACCGCCATAACCTTTTTTGTACTCGGTACGGTAAATGCCAATGAAATTAGTGCCTGTAGCCAGGTCGAACTCAATGTTAACAGAATAGCTATTACCAGCGGTATTGGTACCGGTTGCAGTAACTAAATAGCGGTTAAATACTTCCGAACTCCCGTCATCATAATAATGGACAACAACTTTCCCCTGAAAAAGACTAACCTTTTCGGCATATTGTTTTGTGAGGTTATCATACGAAAACGAAAAAGAGGGAATGCGTTCGATTTGGAATACTTCGATTTCATCACGGCACGAACTGAACATGGTGGTGATGAAAACTGCCGTAATCAGCAACAGTTTTATTTTTATTTTATTTTTCATTATTTAAGTAATTATATTTATCTAAAATGTTGATAATTAAACAATAGCCATTACTGCTACAATACCAGTTTGGCAGCTTTTACTTTCAACCTGATACTTCTAGATTGTCTTTTAAGGCTTTTTTTTGTGTCTTCGTACTTATCATCGACACCAAAAATACCATCCACGTCTTTGTCTCTTTTGTCAAACAGCCTGTCGGTTTCCTTGTCGAGTTCTTCCTTCGATTTTGAATTGGTGGAAGCTTTCACCAGGTCGTCAGCTAATTTGTTGTTAATCGATTCGTATTCCTTTTGTTGTTGGGAAGTTAATTTAACATCCTCCGTTTTGTTTAAATCGCCAAGCAACTCCTTTACGCTTAATTTTTGTGCTGATGTTACACTAACTGATAATACGAAAACAGTTAGTAATAAGAACTTTGTAATTTGTTTTTTCATTTTTGTTATAGTTTTTTGTTAAAAATTGACTATCTCCCTAAAATATGATTAAAAAACTGTACATATCAGACAGGACAACGGATTTAGATGTTTTTCCAATGAGAAAAGCTGATTTTAAAATGTTATATTTATGGTATAAACAAAAGATAAAAACATTAAAAAACCAGCTAATGTAAATGTATGAATAAAATAGGTACAGAACAAGATTAGTCGCTATTTTCTTAAACTGAGTAATCATTTATCGAAACCGGAATCCCGATGTGTCAGGGAAATGACCACGGGGATTTTAAAATCGGGGACAGTACTGGTCAACAAAATAGCTACCGGTATTTGTGATACCATTTCGCTGAGCCAGA
>DYSZ01000265.1 GCA_020726265.1 Draconibacterium orientale | reverse complement strand
CAATTCGGGCCGACGTTTTTTCTCCCAATCCTGCACATTTTTTACTTTTTTCTGTTTAAATGTGATCAAGGGGTCGGGCACAATAAACTGTGGTACCTTGCTTTCGTCGTAATTTGGCACAAATTGCTGTGCAAAAGCGAGTTGCGTTATCAGTAGGGCGATCAGGAGAAAGAGTGCTTTTTTCATACAATTTTAGTTTTAAGATACGGGGTCCGAGTTTCGAGTTCCGAGTTTCGAGTTCCGGGTTCCGGGTTCCGGGTTTCGAGTTTCGAGTTTCTAATTCAATTTTGTATATCTCTATTCATAATTCTCGCATTAAAGTATTCACACATTAAAGCATTCTCGCATTGTTTAGTAAGCAAAACTGCTGCCGCCCAAAAACTCACGTAACAGCGAGGTGGGTGGAATCTCGCGGTCGTCAATTTGTTTAAACCACGACAAAAACTTGAGCAACCGGCTGGCCTCGGCATATTCAGCACGATTTTCCTCCACATTCTTTAATATCGGTTCGGCATATTTTTTTAGTACCGCAAGTTCGTACAATGTAGCCGAATTAAACATCACATCGGCATTTTCCTGGTGCGGAAAAATGTTTTTTTCTTCGCCCCTGCGCACCGAAGGCCAGCGTTTGATGGTTTCCCACGCCGGATAGCCGCGGTATTTGCTGTCGCGGATGATGCGACGCAGCAAACGGTTGTCGGCGGTAGAAATATGTGTATGCTCATCGTAGGCAATTTGTGTTAATGCCGAAATAAAAATGCTGAACGTAAATTTCCGCTCAATATGTGGCAGCAATCCCGGGTTCATCCCGTGAATTCCCTCAACCACAAGAATATCGTTTGGTCGCAATTTCAGTTTTTTCCCCGATAATTTTCGTTTTCCGGTTTGAAAATCAAAACCCGGAAGTTCAATCTCTTTACCTTCGAGCAATTCGTTCAGTTGCTGGTTAAAAAACTCAATATCAATGGCTTCGAGCGCCTCAAAATCGTATTCGCCAAACTCGTCAACCGGCGTATGTTCGCGGTCAACAAAATAATCGTCGAGCGAAATCTGGTGTGGAATCAACCCATTTACAATCAGTTGAACCCCTAACCGTTTGCTGAAAGTGGTTTTACCCGATGCCGACGGCCCCGAAACCAGCACAATTTTAATATCGCCGTTACGGGAGTGAATCATGTTGGCAATTTCAGCAATCTTTTTTTCGTGAAGCGCTTCCGAAACCTTGATTACATCGCCGCTTCGCTGTTTCAGGGTAAACCTGTTCAGCTTGCCGATAGTGGATACGTTCAGAATTTCGGCCCACTCTTTTTGTTCCTGAAAAATGCCAAACAGTTTTTTGCGTTCGGTGAGTTTTTGAAGCTTTTCAATATTTTTTTGTTTTGGAATCTGCAACAGCAAACCATTGTAATACGGCGCTAATCCAAAATTAGTAATGTACCCGGTTGAAGGCAGGAGGTGCCCATAAAAATAGTTGCCAAGATTTTGCAGAAAATAGAGGCTCGAATACAAATGGCCCTGTTGTTCAAAAAGCAGCGCTTTATCGCTCAATCCCTGTTTCCGCATCAATTCAACAGCTTCGGTGGTAAGCATCCGTTTTTTAACAAACTGAATATCGTGCCTCACCAGCGATTTCATTTCCTGCGAAATAGTAAAAATATCCGATTCGGTTACAGACCTGTCCAACCCGTTCAGCTCAAAAAAGTAGCCGTTCGAAATACCGTTCTGAATGCGGAGACTTGCTTCAGGAAAAGTCTCTTTAACAGCGGCATACAGCAAAAAAAAGAGGCTTCTGATATACAACCTGTTTCCATCGGGATGGGAGATATCGAAATACTCGACTTGCTTTGGTTTTACAAGGCAAAACGAAAGTTCGCGCACCTGGTTGTTCACAATGGCACCACAAACCCTTTTTTCGGTTTCTATTTCGAGTTGTTTACAAATTTCGAGCAGCGAGGTGCCCAATGGATAGGTATGATTCGTTTCAGTGTTTTTACAGAATATTTCAACGTGCATCATGAATATTTTTTTTGTTCAGGTAAAAGTATTAAAAAAGACTGTGAAGCGGAAGGGAGATGCGGATTTTATCCGCGTAAAAAACCGAAAGAAAACGCTCTTATCTTGCAACAACTCTGCAAAATTCCAACAGATTCCTCACTTTGCTACTTAAGATAGATTTTGATTTCGGGACTTTGACTTTCCAAGTCAAAGATTTATTGCCGGACTTAGAAAGTCGGACTCCCATTGCTGTCGTTTACTCATTATGTCTGCTAAAATCAGATGAACCCTCGGAATAACAATAGCGGCGGATAAAATCCGCCACACCCTACTTCAGTTCTTCTTTCAGGAAATTCGCAGTGAATGACTTTTTGTTTTTGATGATTTCTTCGGGAGTTCCGGCGCATAGAATTTCGCCACCGTTTTTTCCACCCTCCGGCCCGATATCAATAATGTGGTCGGCTACTTTAATCACATCCATATTGTGCTCGATAACAATCACAGTATTTCCGCGGTTAACCAGTTTGTTCAGCACTTCCAATAAAACACGGATGTCTTCAAAATGCAAACCGGTAGTCGGTTCATCGAGAATATAAATGGTTTGGCCGGTGTCGCGTTTTGCCAGTTCGGCAGCCAGTTTCACGCGTTGCGACTCGCCTCCGGAAAGCGTGGTTGACGACTGCCCCAGCGTGATGTAACCCAGCCCCACATCCTGCAAAGTATGCAGTTTCTGTGCAATCGATGGAATTGCATCAAAAAATTCGACTCCCTGTTCAATG
>DYSZ01000090.1 GCA_020726265.1 Draconibacterium orientale | reverse complement strand
TTCCGTGAATATCAGAAACGATGGCTTTTTCCTCGTTTAACAATGCATTCAGAAGTGTGGATTTACCCACATTTGTTTCGCCGATAATTGCCACCGGAATGCCGTTTTTGATGGCATTCCCCAATTGAAACGAATCCTTCAGTTTTCGCAACAGTGATTCTATTTTTTCGGTTAAATCACGCAACTTACTGCGGTCGGCAAACTCAACTTCCTCTTCAGCAAAATCAAGTTCAAGCTCAACCATTGCGGTAAAATGGAGCAACTGGTCGCGAAGTTCTCGAATTTCGCGCGAAAAACCTCCACGCATCTGGTTCATCGCCAACCGGTGAGCCGCTGCATTCGACGAAGCAATTACATCGGCAACTGCTTCTGCCTGCGACAAGTCCATTTTACCATTTAAAAATGCCCGCTGGGTAAACTCACCAGGCAGTGCAGGTCTGGTGCCGTTTTCAATTAAAACCTCCAATATTTTTTGCTGAATATAAGTGGAGCCGTGACACGAAATCTCAACCACATTTTCACCTGTAAATGAATGTGGTGCACGAAACAGTGCAACAATTACTTCATCAATAATCTCGGCTTTTGACGAAATCTGTCCGAAATGTAACGTGTTGGCATGTTGTCCGGCTAATTTTTTCCCTGCTTTTTTGCTGACAAAAATCTTATCTGCAATTTCAATCGCATTGCTGCCCGAAAGCCTCACAACTGCAATGGCTCCAACACCGGGCGAGGTTGAAATGGCGCAAATAGTTGATTGGTCAAGCATTTTTTTTGTTATAAATTGTAATACATTTTATTTGTGAATCCACTTATTTCCTTTTTCGTTTAAAGAGCTTTGAAATTCTTGCTTTTATCTCGTTCCTTCTGATTATTTGCAATTCTTTAATCAATTTCTCAATTTCAAAAGATTCTCCTCCATACTTTTTAATCAAACGTTTCCAGTTACCCTTAATTTTCAGCATATGCCGCAAATCAGTCGATGTAATAACCCGTTTTTTAATTACCGGCACACCGTTGGCAATTGTATGGCAATAAAGTTTGGTTGTGACATTAACCGGCAGGCCATTTTTGTATAGGTCTGAATACTTTTTACTGTCGATATAAGTTTTGCAGGTTAGCCTATTTTTGACCAGAAACTGTGTAAAACCAATTTCCCAGTCATTGATTACTTTTTTCTTCAAAAAGCTGATATCGTTGATTTTGATTAATTCTTCAAAGTTTACCTGCTTCATGTAAGCAGGTAACAATTCGATTGCCTTTTTATTCAGAACAATAAAATGGCTCTGAATGTGATAGTTATTTGTATGTGTTGAATATCCGGGTTTTTGGTAAGAATCAACCAGCCCCCAGAAATCAACAGGCTGGTTGTTACCCCATTCAAACAGAAACCTGAGGCTCCCGAAAACAACATTCGAATCGTTTATAAAGGCAATTTGTTCGTAATGAGCAGAATTTATCGTTCTGAAAGCTTTGTAAAACATTCCAAAATCATAGCCTTCGTTATTCACAAAAAGAACCGAAAACGGGGGATTTTCGATTTGAGAGATATTTTCAGGATTTTGTGTATTGGTTATAACCAAAATTTCATCAAAATAATTCTTCAACTCATTCAAGTAAACCAGCACATAATAAGGGATGTGATTTCCCTGATAGTAGTGAGAAAAAAGGCAAATACGTTTCTTAAATGAATTACTCATCGTTGATTTTTAGAAAATGTTATGTAAAAGTAATGCTTTCCGGTTTTCTGACAAACATTCCGGCTCAACGTTAAATTTCGGTGTCGATAAACAGGCTGGTTCAGGTATAAACTATTTTTATAATTTTGGCGCGAAATGTTTTACTTGAATTTAAACAAAGAAGATGAAACTACTTGAAGGAAAAACAGCGATTATTACGGGTGCATCCCGTGGAATTGGAAAAGCCATTGCCGTTAAATTTGCTCAGGCAGGATGCAATATTGCCTTTACCGACCTTTTTGACGACGATAACATGAAAAACACTCAGGCTGAGTTGGAAGCTTTCGGAGTTACAGTAAAAAGTTATGCTTCTGATGCCAGTAAATTTGATGATACTGACCGTGTTGTGAATGAAATAGTAAGTGATTTCGGACAGGTGGATGTTTTGGTGAACAATGCCGGCATCACAAAAGACACGCTGTTAATGCGAATGACCGAAGAACAGTGGGATGCAGTAATTAATATAAACCTGAAATCGGTTTTTAATTTTACCAAAGCTGTTCAGAAAACCATGTTGAAACAACGCAGTGGATCGATTGTGAACCTGAGTTCGGTAGTTGGCGTAAGTGGAAATGCTGGACAGTCCAATTATTCAGCATCAAAAGCCGGAATTATCGGTTTTACCAAATCAATTGCACGCGAATTGGGTTCAAGAGGAATAAGGTCGAATGCCATTGCACCCGGTTTTATCATTACTGAAATGACTGCAAAAATTCCAGAAAAAGATAGAAAAGTCTGGGAAGAATCCATTCCGATGAAACGTGGCGGAACTCCGGAAGAAGTGGCAGGCGTTGCTTTGTTCCTGGCTTCTGATTTATCGTCGTATGTAAGCGGACAGGTTATTACTGTTTGCGGTGCGATGAACACTTAAATGAAATCAATTCGGTTTATGAATCATAAAAAGTTACTGATAATTATTCTTTCGTTTTATGTTTTACTGGCATTTGCGGGATACTTATCAGGACTTTTTATTGATGTTACAAGGGATGCAGGCAAATATGCCACCATCTCAAAAGAAATTTTTGAAAATGGAAATTTTATCAACCTCACGGTTCATGGCGAAGCTTATGACCAGAAACCTCCGCTCCTTTTTTGGTTAGGAGCAACTGGTTTTTATGTGGGTAATATTTCCAATTTCTGGTTTAAATTCCCGGTGTTCATTTTGATTTTATTCGGATTTTATTGGGCTTTTAAGTTAGGAAAAACCTTATATAACAGGCAAACAGGAATAATTACCGCTTTTTTGATGTTTACCTCCAGTATATATTCCCTGTACAGCATGGACATTCATACCGACACGCTTTTACAGGTTTTTATCACCCTTTCTATCTGGCAGTTGTTCGAATTTGTTAAAACCGGAAAAAACAAAAATTTCATTTTCGGATTTATTGCGGTTGGACTGGCAATGCTCACAAAAGGCCCGATTGGTGCTGCAATTCCTGCTTTTGCTGTCGGCGGGCATATTTTTCTTAAAAAAGAATTTATAAAACTATTGGATGTTAGATGGTTGCTGGGAATTGTAATATCATTTATTGTTGTCAGCCCAGCCATACTTGGACTTAGTAACCAGTTCGGGTGGGAGGGGATTCGATTTTTTTTCTGGGAAAACATGGCTGGAAGATATACAGGATCTTATGTCGCCAATGCAGTAAATGATCCGTTTTTTTATGTACACAACCTGCTTTACCTGCTTTTACCCTGGAGTTTACTGTTATTTATTGCCGTTTTTCTGGAGTTTAAACAGCTGTTTCAGAATAAATTTAAAGCTGTTGAATTTGTAACTCTTACGGGAACCTGGATATATTTCCTGATAATAAGTAGTTCTGAAAGCCAGTTGCCAAATTATGTTTTTCCGGTGATTCCTTTGATGTCTGTGCTAATTGCAAAATGGATTGTAATTACTTCAGAAGAATACAATCTGAGATGGAAAATTGCATTTACAACACAAAATATTGTTGTATTAGTGATTTGGGTTGCGTTTTTTATTCTGGCAGTTTATTTATTCCCCGGAGTAAAATTTTATCATTGGGTTGTTGTTTTAGCTGGAGCTGTAACAACATTTTATGTTTTGAAAAAGTCTGATGTTTTGTGGATAAAACTGGTGGCTCCCTCTGCCATTGCAGTTATCAGTTTGTTTTTCTTATTAAATACACACATATTTCCTTACATTTTCAGTTTTCAGGCTCCGCCCAAAGCAGCGCGTTATTTTACCAAAAATTCCGCCGAAAATGAAAAGTTGTATAATTACAGGTACACTCAGTACGAGTTGTTCTTTTACAGCGATCCGCAAGCTTTACAACTATATAGTTCAGATGAAATGAAAATGACTGCCTCACAAAAAGGAAGCTGGATTTTTACTGATGAAGAAGGATTTGACGAAATTAAAAAACTTGGTTTAAATCCTGAGATTATTGAATATCAACATTTATTTTTAAATAAAGGAGCCAATTTTATACTTCCCGAAAAAAGGCAAAGTGCACTGTTTCCAATGTACCTAGTTCATTTTCAATAGACAATGCTGAATAGTATTAACATATATGCTTTTTACTACAAAGAATCGGAAATCCCCATTCAAAATGACCACTACATCCCAATATTGGCCGGTAAAAAACTGCATAACAATCCAAATCCGATGCAAGGAGATGATTCTGGTGAATCCATTTCCGAAAAAAATCCTTGGTACAGCGAATTGACAGGAATTTACTGGGTTTGGAAAAATACTAACCAGGACATTACCGGGTGTTGTCATTACAGAAGATATTTTACTGCCAAACATTCAACCGCAAAATTTCCATTAACCCGTTTTTTGTTTTTTATGCCTGGCCGATATGTAAAAAAAACAGGATTAATTTACACGCGAAATACAACGTGGATAAAAAAAATGGCAATTACCGACGAGGAAATTGTGAAAATCTTCAGAAATCATGATGCAATTTTACCTGAGAAAAGAAAGTTTAAAAGAAGTGTCAGGGAACAATATGTGAGACATCACTCAGCCAATGATTTGATAATTATTGAGGATATTATCCGGACAATTTATTCCGAATATCTTGATTCTTATTACAGTACACTGAATAACAACTGGCTGTACACAAATAATATGTTCATTCTTTCAAATATTCATTTTCAGAAGTTTATGGAATGGTGGTTTAAAATATTATTTGAGTTTGAAAAAAGAATCGATCTTAAGGATTATAAGGAATACCAGGAGAGGATTTTGGGCTTTTTAGGTGAAAGATTGCTGACGGTTTGGTTCATTCACGAAAAACTGAAAATTAAGGAATTGCCATTGATTTATATGAAAATGTTGAAAAATGGCTAATCTTTCCTATTAAATATTACTAATACTAGTTCAAAAGCTCCAGGTAAATTTTACTGCTGTTTTTGATTTATCCTGAGGTTATTGATTTTTAAAAGAACAAAACAGAATGCACTTAAATATCATTTTACATTTTTAAAAAAAACAATTTCTTCAAGTGTTTTTAATTAGTTGTTATACTTCGTTTTACATCTAAATACAAATGTAAATTTGTATTTGGTAAAATTAAATCGAATCTGAAATTCAAGATTTAACATATTTGATATCATTTTATCTTAAAAAAAATCCGTAAATTGTGTTCAAAGGGAAATGAAAAGGGATGTTTAATAAATCAATTGCTTACCGTTTAAGTATTTATATTTCATTAGCGGTTGTGGCTGTTTTTTTGGTATTTATTTTCATTGCTTATGTTTTTAATAATAACATATTAAAAAGTAACGTTGAGAATAAAGCTACAAGCATGGGATATCAGGCCAAGATGCTTGGAGAAAGGCAGCTTGTTTCAACAAAGGAAATTACATCAAATATTTCTGATCAGGTATTGTATTTTGCATACCACAATGATGTAGATTTCCTCGTATCGAAATTGATGGATAAATATCAATACCTCAATGCGATTCATGTAAATATCGACTCAGTAGTTCCTGATTTGTATTTTCATAATTACTACATGTTTCGTGATGCTGATTCAATTTATACCTTAAAAGGCAACGAACTGGTTTATCACTGTCGCAATGAGCAAAGTATTTTTCGGGCAGTAACAGGCAAAGATACACCGGGGTGGACAGAAGAATTTACCTGTCATAAAAATAACAAACTCGTTGTTTCTTATTATTCTCCAATAAAAATCTTGGATAAGGCTGATAATCTGATTACAGTGGGTTTGGTAATTGCTGAATTATCGTTACTTGATCTGGCTGATTCGATAAATACCCTTAAAATAGGGGAAAGCGGTTATGCCTTTCTTGTTGCAAAAGACGGAACTTATTTGTCGCATCCGAAGAAAGAATGGATAATGAACAAGAATCTGTTCAATATTTCTGAAAAGGAATATTCCAAAACTCAATCCCAAATCAGCAATCTTTTAAATAATGGAGAACCCGGTTCAACCATAGCTTACCCCCAATACATGAATTATGAAAAATGTTGGATTTATTATACTCCAATTAAAGAAACCGGGTGGACTTTGATATTTGTTGTTCCGTACGACGAACTTTTTGTGCCTCTTTATTTGTTGATATTGAGAATGTTATTCTTTGCAGTACTCGGAATTCTTGTAATATTTTTTACCATTACATATATCTCAAACCGGCTTATCTATCCTTTAAGTAAAGTTACAAGTCAGCTAAAATCGTTCAGCAGCGACACTGGTAACTTTGAAGTAAATACCCGAAATGAAATTGAATTAGTTTCAGCAAGTTTAGAGAATATAAAAAAATCGTATGAACGTTTTAAAATCGATCAATTCAAAGAAGAAAAACTGAATACCCAGCGGATGCAGGACTTGATGGAAGCATCTGAAATACAGATGAGTTTGATAAATACTGATTTTACGGCGATCAATTCAGGTGGAGATGTTAAACTATTTGCAACTTATCATCCGGCGCGAATTGTCAGTGGTGATTTATACGATTTCTTTTTTCTGGACGAAGAAAATCTGTATTTCACCATTGGTGATGTATCTGGCAAAGGTTTATCGGCTGCATTCTATATGAGTGTAGCCCAAACATTGCTAAAAAGCAACTCACGTTTTTATTCGCCTGAAAAAATCGTTGCCAATGCGAATAATGAGCTGTACACAAATAACCAGCACCAGTTCTTTTTAACCCTTCTTGCGGGTGTATTAAATGTAAAAACAGGAGTATTATTTTACTGCAATGCAGCGCATACAGTTTCACTGATTGTAACTGCCGATGGCGAAATCACAGAATTGACACAAACCCATGGAATGCCGCTCGGGTTATATCCTAACCGGACTTATAGCCAATCAGAAGCATTGTTAAATCCCGGTGACTCAATTGTGCTTTATTCCGACGGCGTAACCGAAATGCAGAATGAAGATAAAATGCATTTTGGAAATGAACGTTTTTTTGAGGTGCTGCGCGAAAATGCAAATTTATATCCCAGGAATTTAATTGATGAAATTGAAAACAGTCTTGCTGATTTCAGGGGAATGGCAAAACAATCTGATGATGTTACCATTATGGTCATTAAACGACCATAAACTGTTTTTAATCTGGCGATTATCTTACAGCAAAACTTCTTTTTAAATCAATCATTTTTATAGCTGTAACAGCAGCTTCATCACCTTTATTGCCATGTTTACCGCCGGCACGGTCGGCTGCCTGTTGTTGATTGAGCGTGGTTAAAAGACCGAAAATAAAGGGTTTGTTGTATTTTAGATTTAATTCCATGATTCCCTGTGTTACACCAGAACAGATATAATCAAAATGTCGGGTTTCACCCTGAATAACACATCCCAACACAATAATGGCATCCACATTTTCATGTTCGGCAAAATATTGTGCTCCCAGCGGAAGTTCAAAACTTCCGGGTACATATTTAAGTTTTACATTGTTTTCCTTTGCACCGTGTTTCAGTAAAGTGTTAACTGCACCCTGTGCGAGCGCATTGGTTATTTCAGGATTCCACTCGGCCACCACGATACCAAAAATCATCTCAGAAGCATCGGGAACTAATTCAGCGTTGTAATTCGAAAGATCTTTTGTTGCCATATTTATAAACAAAAAACCCCTCTTTAGGAGGGGTAATTATCTGATTCAGGATCAATTTAATTCATTAATATTTTTACCCGAGCAATGTATTTGTCGATAGTTGCAGCTTCAGCCGATTCAGGAAAATCCTTTCTAATTTCTTCATACAATTTCAAAGCATCTCCATATTTGTTCATCGATTCGAGTAACGAAGCGGCTTTCATTTTATAAACCGGTGTTGTTAATTCGTTTTCCGATTCATTGTAAGCTTTTTTATACTGACTCAAAGCATCCTCTTTTTTACCCATTTCAAGCATTGCATCGCCAATTGCGCCTTCTTTTACCGGGGCTAAAAGCAAATCGCTGGTTTTAAATTTTTTCAGGTAATCAACAGCTTCTTCATATTGTCCTAAACGGAGATACGAAATCCCTGCATAGTATTTTGCACGATTGGCTGATTTGGTAATTCCGTAATCATCAATAATGTCAAGGAATCCAAGATAGTTACCATCACCGTTAATTGCCAGGTTAAACGAATCTTTTTCGAAATAATTTTCGGCCATAAACATTTGTGAAAGAGCCTCTTCTTCCTTTGGCTGAAGATAAAATTTATTGAAAGCAAGATAACCAGCAACCACTATAACAATAGCCCCAATTACTATCGAAATCATTTTCTGATTTTCTTCAATAAACCTTTCCGTTTTGGTCAGGGCGCTTTCAAGTTCCTGTAAATTATCTTCCTGCGCTGTCTTCTTTGTAGTCATTTTATTCAAAATTCAAAATTGTGCCGCAAAAATAGTTTTTTTTTCAAATCCGAATCAGCAATGAGATCAATATTTTGATTATTAATCAACACCCTGCTGTTATTTACACAATTCCAACGGCTGACCTCCAAAACTGATGTTTTTGTGTAGTTTTGCGTTGAACTGAGTTATCGGATATGCATATCGAAGATATTTCAATTGTAAATTATAAAAACCTGAAAGAGGTTCAGGTTGATTTCTCTTCCAAACTGAACTGTTTTATTGGCAAAAACGGGGCAGGAAAAACGAATATGCTCGATGCAGTGTATTTTTTGTCGTTCTGCAAAAGCTTTTCAAGCGCCACCGATTTGCTGAATATTTCGCATGATGAGCAGTTTTTTATGTTGAACGGCAATTATCGGCGCCTGGATGTAAATGAAACTGTTTCGTGCGGATTTAAAAAAGGTGGCATAAAACAGTTCAAACGTAATTCAAAAGTATATAAAAAACTGGTTGAACATATCGGTTTATTTCCATTGGTGATGATAACACCTTCTGACGTAAACCTTATTCTGGGCGGGAGTGAGGAACGGCGTAAATTTACGGATGGCGTAATTTCGCAATACAATCAGCTTTACCTCGACGATTTGCTGAAATACAACAGGGCACTGCAACAGCGGAACAACCTGCTCCGGCAATTTGCTTCGGGCCATTATTTCGACATTGATTTGCTTACACTGTGGGATACGCACTTGATTGAGTATGGTGTGCGGATTCACGAGCGCAGAAAAGAGTTTGTGGAGAAGTTAATTCCTGTTTTCCAGCAGTACTATTCATTTATTTCAGAAGACAACGAGAAAGTGAGCCTGGTTTACGAGTCGCAGCTTGAACACAAAAGTTTTGAAGAGCTTTTAAAGGAATCGGTTTCAAAAGACCGGGCTTTACAATACACCTCGCAGGGAATTCACAAAGACGAACTTGTTTTCTTTCTGGGCGACCATGCAATTCGTAAACTGGGTTCGCAGGGGCAGATGAAAACCTATCTTGTTTCGTTAAAACTGGCTCAATTCGACTTTATTAAAGCCATTTCGGGCCTGAAACCCATCCTTTTGTTAGACGACATTTTCGATAAACTCGATCAGTACCGTGTTGAACAAATAGTCAAGGTGGTGGCGGGCGAACAGTTCGGACAGATTTTTATCACGGACACCAATCGCGAACATATTGATGCAATTATCCGCAAAATGGAGACCGACTACAGCATCTATCTTGTTGATTCGGGAATTGTAACAAAAGTGCCATGAGAAGAAGCTTAACACAACCATTATCCGATGTTTTACGCGACTATGTAAGGGAAAACAATATCGGAAAAAAGCTGAAGGAAGTTGACATTGTTCAGTCGTGGGAGGAATTACTGGGTAAAACAATTGCACATTATACCCGCAGTATTGTGTTGCGAAACCACATTTTATTTGTCGAAATCAGCTCATCGGTGGTAAAAAACGAACTTTTTATGATTCGCGAGGAAATCAAGAGAAAACTCAATGAAAAAGCCGGCGAAGAGCTGGTTGATAAAATCATTTTTAAATAACGTCGTCAGCCAAATTCGTCCGCCGGCCTTTTTAGAGTCAGCAATTAAAACCTTTCAATCTTCGAGAAAAAGAAATCAGATTCAATAGCTGCATTTTCATCAGAATCGGAACCATGAACTGCGTTTTCCTGCAGGTTAATGGCAAAAAGGTTGCGGATCGTACCCTCGGCTGCGTTGGCCGGATTAGTGGCACCAATCAGTTTCCGATAATCTTCAACAGCATTCTCTTTTTCAAGAACAGCTGCCACAATCGAACCCGAACTCATAAACTGAACCAGATCGGCATAAAATGGCCTTTCCTTGTGCACTTCGTAAAAAGCACCAGCCTGCTCAGCACTCAACTTTGTAATTTTCATCGCTTTAAGCGTAAAACCTGCCTCGTTAATCATTTTCAGAATAGCACCTGTGTGGTTGGCACTGAAAGTGGAAGGTTTTATCATTGTAAACGTTTGTTTTCCTGCCATAAAATGCAATTTTTAAATATTGTTATCAAATTGCAATAATATAAAAATTCGGATGATTATGTCTTGAACCGTTGGCAGTTTTAGTATATTTGCCCACTCAAAAAACAGAAAGGCTTGAAAAATACTGACATACAGATTATTGCGCAGGTTAAGAAACTGCTTGCAGAAACCAGTCGCAATATTTCAATCATTCCACACGAAAATCCTGATGGCGATGCAATAGGCTCAGCCATTGGTTTTGCCGAAGTTTTGACTGGTTTTGGACACCATGTTAATATTATTTCACCCACCGAGTACCCCGACTTTCTAAAATGGTTCTCGTCTGAACGAAAAATTCTTGTTTATTCAAAAGAGAAAAGAATTGCTGAAGAAATACTTCGACAAAGTGATATATTGATTTGTGTCGATTTTAATGAAGCAAAACGTGCAGGAAAGCTTGAAAAAAGTATCCTGAAATATGCAAATCCCAAAATTCTTATCGATCATCATCCTTATCCTTCTGATTTTTGTGATTACACTATTTCTGAAACTGGTTATAGTTCAACCGCTGAGCTTATTTTCGATGTGGTGAAGGCGATCGGCCTTGGAGGCTTTATCACCAAAAAATCAGCCGAAGCACTTTATACTGGAATCCTTACTGATACCGGCTCTTTTAGTCATGGTACCTCAAATCCGAATACTTTTCAGGTGGTTTCAGAATTGATGAAATTTGGTATTGCAGTTGAAAAAATTCAATCGGGTGTTTATCACAATTTTTCAGCCGACAGAATGAAACTGCTTGGATACTGCCTTAATAATAAAATGGTTGTTTATCCTGAACTGCGTACGGCTTTGATTAGCATTTCCAAACAGGAACTGCTTGATTTCAATTTTAAAACCGGTGATACTGAAGGTTTTGTAAACTTTCCATTATCAATTGCAAATATTGTTTTTAGCACAATTTTTATCGAAAAAGATGGAATCATCAAAGCTTCTTTCCGTTCAAAAGGAAACTTTCATGTAAACCATTTCGCACGCGACCATTTTAACGGTGGTGGCCACAGAAATGCTGCGGGTGGCGAAATCAAACTCACACTCGATGAAACTATTGATAAATTCGCGCAACTTTTACCAGCTTACAAGCATCAATTACTCGAAACAGAAATTTAATTGAAATCGATTTATTCAAATATTATGAAACAGTTAGCAACTGCATTTTTGACTTTTTTTACAGTGATTGCACTTTTTTCGTGCGACGATAATAGTCTTGAAGAACAACGCAACAAAGAACTTGAATTACTCAATGAATATCTTTTAGAGAATTATCCTGATGTGGAGCCTACCAGTTCAGGTTTATACTACATTGAAGAAACGGACGGAACTGGCGACACTATCAAAATAGGAGACAGGGTACAGATTTATTATGCCACATGGCGACTTAGCGATAGTTTATTAATTGACGAATCGAATGGATACACCAGTGGATTTCGTTACGAGCCGCTTGAGTTTGTTGTAGGTACTGGCTCTGTGATTGCAGGTCTTGATGAGGCAATGACTTACATGCAAAAAGGTACAGTTGCCAACTTAGTAATCGATTCAGGACTTGCCTACGGTCAAAATGGAAGTGGCTCAGTGCCAGGATTTACATCACTTTTGATGCAAGTGGAAGTTTATAAAGTTTACCCGGCCAATTAAACCAACCGTCCATCTAATCCGGTATCAATGACCAGGACTGAATTGTTAAAAAAAATACTGCCCGGTTTTATTCCTCTTTTCGTTTTCATTGCTGCCGACGAAATATGGGGGACTAAAACAGGGTTGATTGTAGCTGTTGGAGTGGGTTTGGCCGAAATGATATGGGTGGGAGCCAAAGACAAACGGTTTGATAAGTTTATCCTTTTCGATACACTGTTGCTGGTAATTCTTGGTGCTGTTTCAATTCTTCTCGACAACGACATTTTTTTCAAGCTGAAACCAGGTCTGATTGAAATTATCCTGGTTGCTGTACTGGCAGTATCTGCTTTCTCAAAAGTCAACATCATTGGGTTGATGGGGCAACGCTATTTGAAAGAGGTTAGTTTTAATGACGCCCAAATGGTGCAAATGAGAAAAAACCTGAAAGCCATGTTTTATCTTTTTGCAGCCCATACAAGCCTCGTTTTTTATTCGGCATTTTTCATGAGCAAAGCAGCCTGGGCATTCATCAGCGGCGGATTGTTCTATATTCTTTTCGGGATATATTTCATTTTTGAAATTATAAGACAAAAACGACTAAAAAAACAGGAAAACCTGAACCTTGACGAAGAATGGGTTCCCTTGGTTGATGAAACCGGTAACGTTACCGGAAAAGCTCCGCGAAGCCGGGTTCACGATGGCAGCAAACTCTTACATCCCGTGGTGCACTTGCATGTGTTCAATCAGAATAAAGCGATTTTACTACAAAAACGCCCAGTGAGCAAACTGATTCAGCCCGGAAAATGGGATACCGCTGTGGGTGGACATATTTCGGCTGGAGAAACACTGGAACAGGCTCTGCAAAAGGAAGCCCGCGAAGAAATAGGCTTGCTGCAGTTTTCAACAAAACACCTGAAATTTTATCGTTGGGATTGCGATGCCGAATCGGAACTTGTGTATCTTTTTACAACCCACGACCATAAAAATGTAAAACCTCAGTCCGACGAAGTGGAAGAACTACGTTTCTGGACAAAGCAACAGATTGAAAAACAATTGGGTCAGGGAGTTTTCACTCCCAATTTCGAACTCGAATTCGGAATGCTGAAAGAGATGAAAATCATTTAGTTTACTGACTCAACTCCAACGTCAATCGGGTTTCAGAAATAGCGCAATTTTTTGGTTCGATTTGCGCTTGTAAACATTTCAACCAATTAAAAAAATTACAGGAATTTTATGCAGTTCAGGAATTCCGGATTTCCACTGCTGAATGGATTTTGTAACCACAAATTCATTTTCGCCGGTAAGATCGGCAGCAATGCAAAGTTGTGTTACAGGAGAACAAAATTTGATAAGATCGCTTACCAACTGATTGTTGCGGTAAGGTGTTTCAATAAAAATCTGTGTCTGGTTTTCTGATTTTATTTTTCGTTCGAGCGTTTGAATTGCCTTCACCCTGTCGTTGGGTTTTACCGGCAGGTAACCGTTAAAGGCAAAATTCTGACCGTTAAGCCCCGAGGCCATCAATGCCAGCAATATTGACGAAGGACCTACCAATGGAACAACTTTTATTCCTTTCTGGTGTGCAATCTTCACTACATCGGCACCGGGATCAGCAATTCCCGGACAACCAGCTTCCGAGATTACTGCAATATCATTGCCTTCTTCCGCAGGCTTCAGAAACGTTGGCAAATCGGCAGCCTGCGTGTATTTGTTCAGTTCAAAAAAAGTGAGGGTATCGATGTCAATTTCCTTGTTCACCTGTTTGAGAAAACGCCGCGCTGTACGCACATCCTCAACAATAAAATACCGGGTTTCGCTAACCACCTGCTGAATACCTGCCGGAAGTACACTCCGCCAGTCGCCTTCGCTTAAAACATTCGGAACAAGAAACAATTTTGCCATTGTTAAAGATTTTTGCAAAAATAACGATTATGTACTGAACAGCGTTGGTTTTGCTAAATTTGTGGCATGTCATTCAACAACAAATATAGTATCGAAGCTAAATTTCTTGGAACCGGAACTTCACAGGGTGTTCCGGTAATTGCCTGCGATTGCGAAGTTTGCCAGTCGGGCGATAAACGCGATAAAAGGCTGAGGTCGTCGTTGTTGCTGAAAATAAATGGACACAACATTGTGATTGATGCCGGGCCCGATTTCCGCCAGCAGATGTTACGTGAAGATGTGAAAGCGCTGCGTGCGATTTTACTAACACACGAACACGTCGATCATATTTTCGGGCTCGACGATATCCGATCGTTTAACTGGCAGCAAAAACATCCGACTGATATTTATGCAGAACCACGCGTGCAGGAAGCCATAAAACGAATCTTTCATTATGTTTTTTCTGACTTTAAATATCCCGGAATACCCGAAATGAAACTGCATAAAATTGATGGTGAGCCGTTTAAAATTGAAGGAATCAAATTTATCCCC
>DYSZ01000089.1 GCA_020726265.1 Draconibacterium orientale | reverse complement strand
TCTTCCGCCCGGTGTAAGTATTATCGCCCGGCTCTTAAAAACTTTTCCATCGGCCAATTCAATTTCCTTAACTTCTCCTTCGAGGTTATATTTTGTAATTTTTATATTCGATTTGATTTTGCAGCCAAACGACTTTGCCTGGTTTTTCATAATTCCAGCCAAAACATATCCTTTCGCAGTTTCAACGCCGGGATAATTAGCAATTTCTTCGGTTAATACCATCTGTCCGCCAATAGCTCCTTCGTTCAAAATTAGTGTAGAAAGTTTGGCCCGCGAGGAATAAATTCCAGCGGTTAACCCGGCTGCCCCGGCGCCGATTATAATCACATCAAAAATATCGTCCATATAGCAAACAATTAAAAATGAAAAATGTAAAATGCAAGGTATTTTTATTTTTTTAGTTGTTCCGGTGCGCTGTTAAGCCACCCGGAACAACTTATGTATAGTTTCTAATTGCCAAATTTGGCATCGAGAATACTGGTTAACTGCTGCATGCTCTGGATACTGCTGGTTGCCTGTACAACTTTACCATTTTTGTAATACATGTTAAACGGAATCCCCATAAATCCTCTGCATTCGGGCGCATTTCTGATACTGGCTGCTGCAGGATTATCGAAACCAATAACAGCAAATTTTACATTGGTACGTTCTTCTTCCAACTCCTCCATGATATCATAAACGGGTAAACACATCGGGCCCATTCGTCCACAACAAACCATTGTATTTTCGTTTTCATTAATAAATTTCTGCAGTTCTTCTGCTGATTCAATTTCGTGCAAATTTGTTCTTAAAAATTTCATAATTCTAAACTATTTAAATTTAATATCTCTGATTAAAGATTTCCGATTAATTCTGCAATTACTTTTTTATCCGATTCAAGTTTTCCCTGTAAATAATCATCAATAATTCTTTCGGGCGATTCAATCGGGATACCCACAAAAAGGTTGATTTTTTCAGAAACAAAAAGCCTTAGGATACTCCGATCGATGCGATGAGTAACAACGTCAGTAATTCCTTCGCTGTTTAACCATATGGGAAGTTCATCAATTTTAATGTTATCGGGTAAATAGGCTTTTTTCGTTGATTTTATTGTTTTGTCAACCTCAAAAACTTCGTAATAATTACATTCTCCAAAGTTATCGCTTAAAATTCCATTGGCAATTGGTATTGCTATCCTTTTCATTTCTTATGATATTTCAACGGTACAAATGTACAGCCGGGTATATTAAATAAATTAAAATTTGACTGAAGTAAAGCAGAATCCTGGCTGTCATTTTTCAGCTTTTTTCCTATTAAATGATATGTAGCAAATCAGAAATAAGATAAGAAACACCTTTGATTGTTGATGAAATGGTATTTTTACAACTTTTAAACAATGAATATAATGTCGGAATTGCTACAATATAACTCAGTAGTTGAAAAATTGCTTGCAGAGCACCTTAACTTAGGCGACGGACAGAAAGCTAAAATAACCTATCTGCGTGGCGAACAAATATTTAAGCAGGGAGCTTTTGCTCCTTATATTATTTATGTTGTGCGCGGATTAGTAAAAGTTTACCTGCAAACGGGTTACGAAAAACAAATTAATATCAGCCTTGCCAAAGCAGGTGATTTTCTTGCCTTTGCATCGGTTTTTGGTGAAAGCATACACACCTATTCAGCACAGGCAATTAAGGAATCAGAAATTTGTATGATTGAAAAGGAAAGTTTAAAAACAGCTTTGCTTAATAACCCTGAATTTGCTTTGCAAATTACGTCGCGGAATTACCGGATTGAAAGTCTGTTGCTTGAAACCATTAAAAACCTATCGTACAAACAAATGCGCGGGAAGCTGGCTTCGAGCCTTTTGTATCTCTCGCAGAAAGAATTTGCGGGCGAAAATGTTTTTGAATACCTCACCCGTCAGGATTTGGCTGATTTTGCCTCCATCTCAACCGAAAGTGCCATAAAATTTCTGAAAGAATTTGAAAAAGAAGGCATCGTTAGCCTTAACGGTAAAGATATTCAGCTACTTGAAATTGAAAAACTTGAGCAAATCAGTAAAAACGGGTAGCTATGAAACTTACTGAAGAATTAAAAAGAGAACTTGAAGATGCAGCCTGTTTTTCTGCTTCGCGCAGTGGCGGCCCGGGCGGACAAAACGTAAACAAGGTAAATACCCAGGTGGAACTGCGCTTTTCGCTTGCCGATACGCAACTATTTTCGGATGACGAGAAGTTGCGGCTTTTTGAAAAGCTGAAAAATAAAATCAATTCGGTTGGCGAAATTATATTCACTTCGCAGGAAGGCAGATCGCAACTCGAAAACAGGGAATTGGTTTTGAATAAATTTTTCGAAGCCGTGGAAATGGCGCTCAGAGTGCGGAGAAAACGTATAAAAACAGCTCCTTCGCAGGCATCAGTCAAGGAAAGGCTCGAAATAAAGAAAATAAATGCGCAAAAGAAACAAATGCGCAAACCACCCGATGTTTAAGGGGTTTGATTTTTCAAATTCAGGCGAAAATGCTTTCTTTACCAAACAAAAATGCTTTTTCAGTACATGGTTCAAATACTTCGAAATATACGTAACGCAATCATCCGTTTCATCGACTGGTTTTATTTCCCCATCTTCCGGTTTATTCCTCGCGAAATTTTCAGATATGCGTTTACCGGTGGTGTAAATACGATGGTCGATTTGTTACTTTACTTTATTATTTACCGGTATGTACTAGATATGAATATTGTTGACCTGGGTTTTGTGGCAATCAGCGCGCACATTGCTGCATTTTTGATTGTTTTCCCGGTAACTTTTACCACAGGTTTTGTATTGGCAAAATATGTAACTTTCAGTGCATCAGAGCTACATGGCCGCATTCAGCTATTCAGATATGGAGTTACGGTTTTGGGGTCAATTATGCTCAACTATGTTTTTCTAAAACTTTTTGTTGAGTATTTTGGTTGGTATGCCACTTTCTCAAAAGCAATAACAACTGTGATTGTGGTAATTTACAGCTATATTTCGCAACGGTATTTTTCGTTTAAAACCGCGCAGGTTGCAGTTTCCCGTAAAGTAAACGTGTAAGAGCAACTTTCACCAGTTTGAGGTGTTATATTCAAACGCCAGATCAGTTGATGTTAATATTAAATGAACGAATTCCGCAACAAATATTATCCAACGGTTTTGCAGGCAATCCACCTGCTGGTATTATACATTTTCATCCAGTCGCTGGTCGATTTTCCGATGGCAATGATTGATTATTACAACGATACTGAATACTTGTACCATCCTGTGAAAAAAATTCTGCTTGGAGTAGTATCCACATTGTTCATCATGTATTATGGTTTTAAAAAATCACAGATGCCTTTTAACCAGGTTTTTCCGGTTAAATCATTTAATCCTCTCATTATCATCCCACTGATTACATTTTTATGGAGCATTCAGGTTTTGCTTGAAATTCCGAATAAAATAATGGATCAATACATACCACCACCCGACTGGTTTTGGGAGATGTTTAACAAGATTTTTGAGGGCGATTTTGGGTTTTGGGGTGCGTTTATGAAAGTTGCAGTTGTAGCCCCCATAGTGGAAGAGCTGATTTTCAGGGGAATCATTTTACATGGGTTCAGAAGAAATTATTCGCCATTTGTTGCTGTGCTCATGTCTGCGTTGTTGTTTGCATTGTTTCATCTGAATCCATGGCAGTTTCCTGCAACATTTATGTTAGGATTATTGCTCGGTTTTATAATGCTGCGTACCAACAATATTCTGCTTGCCATTCTGGGGCACTCAATTAATAACTTTCTTGTGCTCATCAGCATTACTTACATGAAAGAAATTCAATCATTATCTTTTTATCAATTGCAAAAACCATTGATTTATCTTTCAGGTTTAATTATTGTGATTATCTCATTGATATTGATTTATATATTTGGCAATCGACAAATTACAAATGTAAAACAACAATAAGGATACGATGGATTATGTACTAATTACATTGGGAGTGATATTTACCCTCATTGGAATAGCCGGATGTGTGTTACCTATGTTGCCCGGTCCACCCATAAATTACCTTGCGATACTGTTGCTGCATTTCACTTCAAACCACCAGTTTTCAATAAAATTTTTGGTTATTTGGGCAATTATAGCAGCAGTAGTCGTTCTACTCGATTATTTGATTCCGGTTTGGGGAACCAAAAAATTTGGCGGTAGCAAACAAGGCGTTTGGGGAAGCGTGGTTGGTCTTGTGGCCGGTTTATTTATTTTTCCACCATTTGGCATTATCATTGGACCCTTTGTTGGCGCTGTAATTGGAGAATTGACTGCAGGGAAGGAAACAGGAGCTGCTTTTAAATCGGGCTTCGGTTCATTTATTGGTTTTTTGGTGGGTACTCTAATTAAATTGATTGCATCGGGTTTAATGACCTGGTACTTTTTCAAGGAACTGATAATCGCTTGACAACAAACTATTTATTAAATAAAACGAAATAGAGGAATTTGCGTTTATATTCAGATAATTTAAAATAAACTAGTCGTGATTGGCAGTACAGTAGAATGGACTGATTTTAAAAAGCCACCTGAAAAACCCAAAAAGAAAAATTCAAAAAGGAAATCAGGTAAACCGAAACTGGTAAAAATCATTTTAGGAGCTTTTGCTATTGCCGTTTTCTTTGGGGCGTTACTATTTATTTTTGTATTTATTGGTTTATTCGGACCGGTTCCCTCAAATCAACAATTGCAGGATATTAAAAACCCGGTGGCTTCTGAAGTGCTTTCCACCGACGGCAAAGTACTTGGACGGTTTTACGTTCAAAACCGCAGTTATACAAGGTTCGATGAGATTTCGCCCAACATTGTAAAAGCATTGATTGCCACTGAAGACTCACGTTTTTACGAACACCGCGGAATCGACGAAATAGCCTTGCTGCGTGTTTTTGTAAAATCAATTCTTTTGTTCGACCGCAGTTCGGGCGGTGGTAGTACACTCAGTCAGCAACTGGCGAAAAACCTGTACCCGCGCGTAAACCTGGGCCCGCTATCGATGCCGGTGAATAAGCTGCGCGAAGCAATTATTGCCTATCGCATGGAGCGCATTTACACAAAAGAAGAAATTCTTACTTTGTACCTGAATACGGTACCTTTTTCGGAGAATATTTTTGGCATTGAAATAGCTGCCGAGCGCTTTTTTTCAAAATCGCCCAAAAATTTGCAGGTACACGAAGCTGCAGTTTTGGTTGGTTTACTGAAAGCCAACAATTACTACAATCCGCACAACAACCCCGAACGGGCTAAAGAACGCCGGAATGTGGTAATCGATTTGATGGAAAAAAACGACTACATTACAAAAACACAGGCCGAAGATTATAAATCGAAACCTTTGGTTCTGAAATACAGTCCGATAACCTACTCCATCGGGCCGGCTCCCTATCTGGTTGAAAAACTTAAGCCGGAGCTAATGCAATGGTGTAAAGCACACGACAACGAAGAAGGTGTGCCATATAATTTATATACCGATGGTTTGCGTATAACCACTACCATAGATTACAACCTGCAGATTTACGCACAACAAAGTGTAAAAGAATACATGAAAAACCTGCAGGGAGTTTTTGATAACCATTGGAAAAACAGGGACATATTTAAAGAAGAGCCGGGAATTATAAAAACTGCACTTAAAAACAAAGACCTGAAAGGAAAAGTGCTTGATGAAAAAATCCGCACATCCGTTTTTACCTGGAACGGGTTGCGTGATACAACATTTACCCGGCTCGATTCGATAAAACACTACATGAAGTTTCTGAATGCAGGATTTATCGCCATAAAACCTCAGACCGGGGAGCTGAAAGCCTGGGTGGGTGGTATCGATTTCAGGTTTTATAAATACGATCATGTTACAGCTCCACGTCAAACAGGTTCTGCATTTAAGCCGGTTGCATATCTTGCTGCCCTTGAAAACGGCGTTTCGCCCGACAAGTATTATCCCAATGTGCAGAAGATTTATGATGAGTACGACGATTGGTCGCCCCGCAACTCGCATGACGAATATGGCGGATATTATACAATGAAAGGGGCACTGGCCAAATCGTTGAACACAGTTTCGGTTGAAGTTTTGCTCGATGCAGGTATTGCCAATACCATTGACATAGCAAAAAATCTGGGTATTGATGCTGATTTACCTGAATATCCATCACTTGCGCTTGGTGTCGCCTCTGTTTCGTTGAAGGACATGGTGGAAGCGTACGCAGCGATAATAAACGATGGCATTCCGCACGAAACCCGATATCTGGTTGAAATTGCCGATAAAAACGGAAATGTGCTCGAAAAATTTATTTATGAAACCGATGAAGACCAGGTGGCATCGGCAGAAAACTGCCGGGCAGTGGTAAATATGATGCAGGCTGTGGTTCACGAAGGAACAGGCAGTGCAATCAGGTCGAAATATGGAATTGCCAGCGAGTTTGCAGGCAAAACCGGAACGACACAGGACAATTCGGATGGATGGTTTATTGGAGCAACACCCAATCTTGTAGCAGGGTGCTGGGTTGGCGCCGACGACCCGCGCGTGCGATTCCGAACAATCAACCTTGGGCAGGGTGCGTACATGGCATTGCCAATTGTTGGTAGTTTTTACGTGAAAGTAAATAACGATGCCAAAGTGAGAAAATATGCGGCAGGTTCGTTTAATCCTCCTGCACCTGAAATGCTGGCCATGCTTGATGTGCCAACCTACCAGGAAATTATGGATATTGAAGATAATGATTTTAACCTTGCCGATATTTTCCGCAGAAAAGACAAGCCCGAAAAACTAAAACCGGTTGAAAAAAAGGAAGAACCAAAACAACAGGAGACGCAGGCAGAAACAACTACTGAAAAGCCTGTTTGGACCAAAATCAAAAGCATATTTAAAAAGAAAGAAAAGTGATTACTTTTTTTAGCATCACACGCATTGTTAAAGAAAAATCTTATTTTTGAGCCACAATTTTCGGGGTATAGCGCAGCCCGGTAGCGTGCGTCGTTCGGGACGACGAAGTCGTCGGTTCAAATCCGGCTACCCCGACAGACTGAGAAATTTAACTTACTGGAAAGCCTGCAAATCAAATGATTTGCAGGCTTTTTTTTTCAGATGTCAAAATATCGATTTAAAACCTTTGAATAAGCGAACTAACTTTTGTGTTTTAATCAAAAAAATCAGGTTTATTTAAGAAATTTCTTTCGTAATTCTTCCACCTGATCATCATTTATTGGCTTCAGATTTCCAAGCGAAACACCCATTGTCAGCGATTTAGCGCTGAATTCTGCCACTTCGAGTCTGTCGAAAGTTCCAAGCAGCTTGTTGCCGGTTACCAAAACCGAATCGTTGTTAATAATGATTGCCGGGGTATTTTTCGAAAGCATTTTCAAAATTGTTTCGTTGCCGGCGAAGTGCGAACCAAAGGGTACATTTGGCATGTCCTGTAAAAAAATCCAGCTTTCGGGGATGGTCCGAACATCCATTTTTTGACCGGTTACACCATAAGCCATCAGGTAAGGTGACTGGGTTAAAATAATCGAATTTACATGCGGGTTTCGTTTGTAAATTTCCTGGTGCAGCCAGGTTGAACGGCTTGGTATTTTTCCATGTTCGCGTTTTCCTCCTTTTATCTGAACAATATCTTCGTTCTGAATATCCCAGCGAGCTACTTTTGGCGGCGTAATCAGAAAGTCGTTACCCCTCCAGCGCACCGAAATAGTTCCATACGAACTAATCATCAAATTCTGTGAACAAGCACGATGAACAATCTTTTTAATCTCTTCTCGGATGGCGCGTTCGTCCGATGGATATTCCACCGAATCCATTTCAGGTAGCAGACGCGGAACCTGGTCTTCAAACTCCTCAATCTGTTCGTCAGTCAGGTATTTCGGGGTGCCGATTGTACTGCCGTTGATGATTGTGCGCGCACAAAATTCGAGAGTTTCGAAACGCTGAAAAACATCGCCAAGGTTGGTGCCGCCAACCACTGTGCCATGATTTTCCATGATAACTGCATTGAATCCTTTCTCAAATTCTCTGGCAATCACCTCGCCCAGTTCGTCACTACCGGGCAACTCGTAAGGCGCATAACCAATTGGGCCGCAAACATGTTTTGCCTGCGGAATCACGTTTGTATTCGGAATTTTGCGCACGATGCTAAACGAAACCAGCGCCGGCGGATGAGCATGAACAACTGCTTTTATTTCGGGACGGGCTTTGTATATGGCAATGTGAAACGGGTATTCTGATGATGGTTTATGACGGCCTTCGATTGTCCCGTCTTTTCTGACACAAACAATATCCGACGGTCGCAGCGAGCCTTTGTCGATGGCGGAGGGCGTTACCCAAACATCGCCGTTTTCATCGATAACCGAAATATTCCCGCCCGAAGTTGTGGTTAAACCGCTGCGATAAACCTTGTCAATAATCATCGTAATCTGGTCGCGGGGGTGCATCAGTTTTGTATCGAGTTTTCTCATGATTGAATACGCTTATAACAAAAATTTTACTTCTGATAACTCTTTTCCAATTTGTTGCACTTCACGTAAAATTCGACCAGTTTGTTTTGATGAGGGCTTTTTTATACCTGAAATATACTGTGAAAGAAGACTTTGATTCATTCCTATTCTTTTAGATAATGCCTTTGCATTAATAACCTTGTAGAATGAAAAAAAACTTTCCATGTCATAAACAAGTCCAAATTCTTCAAAAGAATATTGCAACCCTTCTTCCTCCACTGCAAGATTTACTGCATCAACAATCATTTCCTTTAATTCGTCAAATGAATCACCACTCGTGGCAATAAATTTATCTTCAATTTTAGCTGTCGCCCCGTATCCTTTATCTTCTTTAATGATATTTACAACAACCCTTGGTTTCTTTGCTGATTTCATCGCTTCCCTGTTTTAATTTTTGCCTCTTTTAAAATAGCATTCACAATATCTTTTGAAACTTCTTTACTTCCGTGAAATGGAACAACCAACTGACCATCTTTAACCGGATGTTTCATCATAACATGACTGCCCGTTTGTCTTATTTCAACCCAACCATCAGCTTTTAAAAGCTTAAACAATACGCTGGCTTTCATTTTGCGAAGGTAATATATATATTACTTTTATATTAGTCCACAAAAACAAATTACAGGGCATAATCGTGTTTTTTTCAGCATTAAAACTTACCGTTTTGCAAGCACCTCTTTCTCATATTGCTGAATTTCAGTAATATATTTTTCGCCAACCGGCACATTTTCAGTCATGCAGTAATATTCCCAAACGGCGCCAAAAGGTTTTGTTTTCAGTTCTTCAAGCAATGCCAAACGTTCGAAGTTTTGCCCGGCTTCTTCATATTTCAGCAAGGTTGATGTTGGTTCGAGCATGGCAATCATAAATGCTTTTTGAGTGGCGCGTGTACCAATTACATACGCACCGATGCGGTTAATGGAAGCATCAAAAAAGTCGAGTCCCACTTTTACGCGATTCATAAAATTGTTACGGACAATTTCAGAAGCAATCAGTTGTACATCTTCGTTTAAGGTTACCACATGATCCGAATCCCAGCGAATTGGCCGGGTTACATGCAATAAAACTTCGTCAACCCATTGTAAACAGGACGATATTTTGTCGCCTACCTGTTCAGTCGGGTGAAAATGACCGTTATCGAGACAAATCATTATGTCGTTTTTAATGGCGTAACCGAGATAGAAATCGTGCGAGCCTACCGTCATTGATTCAGCACCAATACCAAAAAGTTTGCTTTCCACGGCATCTTTCATCCACTCGCCAGGATATTTTACTTTCATAGCTTCATCCAGCGATTTCCTCAGATTCACACGATAACCGTTACGGTCAATCGGGGTGTCTTTTGAACCATCCGGAATCCAGATGTTGTGCACACACGACTGCCCCAGTTGTTTACCGATTTCGGCTGAAATTGCACGGCACCGTTTTACATGTTCAACCCAGAATTTGCGGTTCTCCTCGTTTTTACCCGAAAGCGTGTACCCATCGGCAGCCCGTGGGTGCGAAAAACAACTGGCGTTAAAATCCATCCCAATTCCCAGTTGTTTGCACCAGTCAATCCAGCTTTGAAAATGTTTCGGTTCAATCTGGTCGCGGTCAACCCGTTCGCCCTGAAAATCGCCATAAATAGCGTGTAAATTTAGCCTTTGTTTTCCCGGTAAGAGTGATAACACTTTTTCAAGGTCGGCACGAACCTGTGGAATTGTATGCGCTTTTCCGGGGTAATTACCCGTTGCCTGAATTCCACCTCCCGAAAGTACTGCATCGGGAGTTTCAAATCCACCTACATCGTCGGTTTGCCAGCAGTGCAGCGAAATCACCACGTCTTTCATTTTCTCCAGCACCGCATCGGTGTTGATTCCCAGCTCAGCATATTCTTCCTTTGCCAGTTGGTAGGCTTGTTGTATTCGTTGTTTGTTCATTTTTTTGTATTGAGTATTTAGTATTTTGATTTTAAAGTCTTTGTATCTTCTTTTTTATTAATTCCTGCATTCCGGCCGCAAGGAAGTCTGTTTTTCAAATTACAACCTGCGCGGCTAGTTTGCTTTTTGTTGTTCACAACCCCGGGGTAATCCGGAAATTTCGGGATTGGGGTTATTCAGTGTCAAACCCTTTCAGGGTTTTAGCCCCCTCAGATTCCCCCCGCAGGGGAAGAAAAAATCATAAAATATTATAGTTCAAATATTCACCATTAACAATTTCTTTCAATCAGGAAATGTCCCTGTCCGATCGGTCGTCCGCGCAGACAAAATCCAGCATCCAGTATCAAGAATCAAGTATCCGTATTTTATTGTACCGGATAGCTGAATTTATATTCGCCGGAGCCTAAATTAAATGTTACATTTTTACTGGTTTGTTGTGCATTTTTTCCAGTGTCAGCTTTTAATGACGCATCGTTTATCTGAACATTTTCGAGTGAAGCAGATGGCAAAACAACTGTTGCTGTTGTATTTGCCGGAACTTTTACTTCATAAACCATTTCTCCTGCATCTATTTTCCATGCCGATTTTATTTCTCCGTGCACCGACAGGAATGTGGCTGCGGCATTGGTAAGTCCGCCACCGGGATGTGGAGCAAGGTAGAAATGTTTGTAACCCGGATTTTCTTTGTCGATTTTAATTCCGGCAACATAATTATACAACCATTCCCCTATTGCACCATAGGCATAGTGGTTGAAGCTGTTCATTCCCACGTCCTGAAAACTTCCATCGGGTTTCTGACCATCCCAACGTTCCCAGATGGTGGTTGCACCCTGGGTTACAGGATAAAGCCACGACGGATATTCCTTACGGTTGAGCAACATAAAAACGAGGTCTTCGTAGCCATTGGCCGAAAGTGCATTGCAAAGCAGCGGAGTCCCCACAAAACCAGTTGTAAGGTGTTTCATTTTCTTAACATCTTCTGCAAGGTAATTAATCGATTTTACCTCCAGATTTTCAGGTAACAAGTTGAAGGCAATGGCCAGTGAATAAGCTGTTTGAGTGTGTGATACCAACCTGCCCGACGGCGCAACAAATTCATTTACAAACGCTTTTTTAATGGCTTCCGAAAGCTTTGCATATATTGCAGCGTCATCCTTTTTGCCGATAATTCCGGCAGTTTCAGCCAGGATACTGCTCGAATAGGCATAATATGCAGTAGCAATCAAATCTTTTTCGGTGGTAGCTCCCGGATAATCAGACTGTGTAGTGGCAAATGCCAACCAATCACCGAAATGAGTATCGCCAGTCCATAAATTATCATCGCCTGCGCGATTTTTTATGTATTCAACCCAGGCTTTCATGCTTGGATATTGCACTTCAAGAATACGTTTGTCTCCATAAGCAAGATATGTATTCCAAGGAACCACAAGAGCAGCATCGGCCCAAGCGGTTGAACCACCGCCGCCATTCAGTACATCGGGAATTACATGAGGCACTTTGCCATCGGGTAGCTGATCGGCAGCAACATCCCTCATCCATTTGGTATAAAATGCCGAAACATCGAAATTGAAAGCGGCTGTCGGACTGAATACCTGTGCATCGCCGGTCCAGCCCAAGCGTTCGTCGCGCTGCGGACAATCGGTTGGCACATCGAGGAAATTGCCTTTTTGCCCCCACTGAATATTTTTCTGTAACTGGTTAATCAGTGGCTCAGAACAGACAAAAGTTCCTGTCGGATTCATTGCCGAATGAATTACAACTCCGGTTATATTGTCAAGTGTCGGTGTTCCGGTAAATCCTTCGATTTTTACAAATCTGAAACCATGAAAAGTAAACCGGGGTTCGTAAACTTCTTCTCCCGCGCCCTTCAGAATATATTTGTCGGTGCATTTGGCTGCCCGCAGATTGGCAGTGTAAAAATTGCCTTCTTTATCCAGTACTTCAGCAAATTGCAGTGTCACTGCGTCGCCTTTTTTGCCATTCACTTTCAGCCTTACCCAGCCAACCATATTTTGTCCTAGGTCGAAAACAATTTCTCCCTTTGGAGTAGTGAGCAATTTTACAGGCTTAATTTCTTCGATAGCCTTTACCGGTACGCCCTGCGGTGCAACCAGCAATTGTTTCGAATAATCGAGAACCGCTGTTTTTCCCCACTGACTGTCGTCAAAACCGGGAGCATTCCAGCCCTGTATTTCAAGGCGGGCATCGTAAGTTTCGCCATTGTAAATATCAGAATACAAAATCGGGCCGGTAGCTGCTTTCCAGCTATTGTCGGTTAAAATCCATTCTTCTGAACCGTTTGTATAAACAATGTGAAGCTGTGCAATTAAAGCCAGTTTATCGCCGTAATAGTTGCGTTGCCGCTGAAAACCGATGTTTCCGCGGTACCAACCGTCACCTAAAATTGCACCTATTGTATTTGCTTTATCCTGAAGCATTGAACCAACATCGTAAGTTTGATATTGAATGCGTTTACTGTAAGCAGTCCAGCCGGGTGTAAACAGATCGTTACCAACCTTTTTCCCGTTGATATAAAGTTCGTAAACACCCAATGCGGATACATAAACCCTTGCTGATTTTACTTTTTTTGAAGTATTGAAATCCTTCCGTAAAAAATGACTTGGTTTCGAATCCTCCGGTTTTTTTTCATTTTCCATGGTTATCCAGTTCGAAGTCCACTGTGCCTCGTCCAGAATTCCCATTTCCCAAAAAGCAGCTTCGCTCCATGCGCTGGCTTTATCGTTGGTATCCCAAACACGCACCTGCCAGTAAACCCGTTGCATAGGTTGCAATGCAGGCCCGTTGTAATCAACGTTTACAGATTGACCGGAAGCTACTTTGCCTGAATTCCAGACAGTTTTTCCCTTGCCGGGTTGTTCGGTTACCTTTATTTCATAGGCAGTTTGCAACATGTTATTTTCAGTCGCATTGATTTTCCAGCTTAACCGTGGTTTTTGCACTTCAATACCAATCGGATTCTCAAGATACTCGCACACAAGGCCTGTTACAGTTGTGGCTGCGTTTACAACAGCGACAAAGCTGATTAAAACGATACTGGTAATTAGTTTTACCCAAAACTGATTTTGTTTCATTGTAGATATTGTTTTAGTTGATTTAGATTTTATTCCATATAAAAAACCTCCTCCAGCTCTTTCGAAACCGGCGAGTTATCAGGATTTGTTTTCATAATATCGGCCATAAATTTCCACCATTTTTTGACGATTTCAGTCTGCCCCAAATCCTGTGAACTACCCTCTCCGCTTACTTTCTGAAATGCAAAAAGCGTGTTGGTTTCATCATCCTGAAAAATTGAATATTCACTGATTCCGGCATCCTTTAACAGCTTTTTCAGTTCGGGCCAGATTTCATTGTGCCGTTTGATGTACTCGGCTTTCTGGCCTTCATTCAGGTACATTTTAAAAACTACACGTTTAGCCCCCTCTATCTCCCCCGAAGGGGGAGGATTTTGTTTCGATTTCCAAGTTCTATATTCCAATTTCAATTCAATGTTTAAAGTTCAATTTCAAATCGTCATTCGTTAATCCTGTTCAGTGTTCAATCCTTCCCCCATTGGGGGAACGGGAAGGGGGCTTTACTTCTCCTACCCCAACGCATTTAATTCAGGGTACAGCCATTTGGCCACGCCTATAACCACAACCGACAACAAAATTGCGCCAATACCAAGCAGAATCATGTTATAAGTTTTTTTCGAAACGCCTTTCCACTCTTTGCGGTAGAAACCCCATAAATTGGCAGTGAGAATAATGGTGGCCATGTGAAGTGTCCATGAACTGGCGCCATTCCCGATTTTTGTTTCGCCCATTCCGTAGAAAAAGAACTGCAAAAACCATGTGGTTCCAGCCAGTGCGCAGAAAAGATAATTGCTGAGTAAAGGAGTTTTTTTGTCGGTAAAATCACTACCGGTTTTATTTTTCAGAATCAGGACAGTTGTCCAAATCACGTTGGTGGTCAATCCTCCCCAGAGAATCACAAAGAAAATAATATTGTTTTCGAAAAGGTATTTAAACCCGCCGCTTTCCTGTGTCAGGAAAGAGTAGTTTTGTTCAACGGCGAGCGTTCTGGCAGTCGCTGCCATTTCTTTGCCTGCATCAATCCCAAAACTGAAGAAAGCACTTAAAACGCCTGATATAATTGCTATTATCAATCCCTTCGACAGGCTGAACTCGCTGTTTACACCTTCTTTAATGTGGCCCAAATCTTTATCTTTTTTAATACCAGCGCGGCCACTGAGGAT
>DYSZ01000088.1 GCA_020726265.1 Draconibacterium orientale | reverse complement strand
CAGTCATTTGTTGGTTGCTAAAGTTTTTTTCGTCGAGGTAAACATCGTTAACACCCGATGCCACAATGAGTTTATCGATGATATTTCTGGTAACTTCAGGAGAATAACTTTTTTTGTGATGGCCATTTGCAATTTCAACAAGAATTTCACTAACCAAATCTCCTCTTTTTTCTTCCGGAATTTCATATCTCACGAGACGCTGCTTCAACGCATTTACCTGACAAATCAAACATTCATAATTCATTTTTCAAAAATACAGTTTTCTAACGGGTAGTCCCATTGAAAAAAAATGTTCATATTAAAATTAATAAAAGTTTATTTTGAAATCGAGCCTGAATAGTTATCCCTCCTCCACGTCGCGCCGCATCTGTGCATAAAGTTTGTTGGCAAATATAAAGTCGTTGAGGGTTTGATTGCTGCTGTGCAAAATTTCCTTGTTTGTGCCCACCCAGGCTTTTTCGCCTTTACTGATAAAAAGAACAAGTTCACCAATTTCGATTACCGAATTCATGTCGTGGGTGTTGATGATTGTGGTCATCTGAAACTCGTGAGTTAGATTTTGAATCAGTTCGTCAATCACTGTTGCAGTTTCGGGGTCGAGCCCAGAGTTAGGCTCGTCGCAAAACAGGTATTTCGGATTAAGCGCAATGGCTCGGGCAATGGCCACACGTTTTTGCATACCACCACTGATTTCGCTCGGGAAAAGTTTAAACGCACGTTTTTCGATGTTCACATGATTGAGACAAAAAGCAACTCGGGTTTCCTTTTCTTTGGCTGTCATACGGGTAAACATATCAAGCGGAAAACGAATGTTTCCCTCCACCGTGCTGCTGTCGAAAAGTGCGCCTCCCTGAAAAACCATGCCGATTTCCTGTCGCATTTGTTTTCGCCGTTTCTGGTCCATCGTCAGAAAATTGCGGTCGTCGTACCAGATTTCGCCACTGTCAACATCAAATAAACCCAAAATCGATTTCAGCAAAACAGTTTTCCCCGAGCCGCTGCGTCCGATAATGAGGTTGGTTTTCCCTTTCTCGAACCTGATGGAAATGTTTTTCAGTACATCCTTCCCATCAAACGATTTATAAATATTTTTTACTTCTATCATGTTAGTAATAAACGGGTTAATACCAAATCGAAGAACAGGATAAGAATGTTGGTGTTTACAACAGCTTTTGTACTTGCTTTCCCGACTTCGAGCGCACCTCCCTGCACATAATACCCGAAATAAGAAGGCACGGTAGCCACCAGAAAACCAAAAAAGAGCGATTTAATAATTGAAAATGTGATGTAATAGGGTACAAAAAGCCATTTAATCCCTTCAATATATTCAGGAATGGTAATTACTCCGGCTATTGGTCCGGTAAGCAGTCCGCCCAAAATTCCGAAAAAAGCGCTGAGAATGTACAGAAACGGAAAGATAAAAACCACGGCAATGATTTTGGGTAAAATCAGGTAACTGGCCGAGTTGATTCCCATAATTTCGAGCGAATCAATTTGTTCGGTAACACGCATGGTTCCAATCTCGGAAGTAATATTCGACCCGATTTTGCCGGCCATAATCAGCGCCAGGATGGTCGATGAAAACTCGAGCAGCAACGTGTCGCGGGTACCCAATCCAACAAGTGCCTTCGGATACAGCGGGTTTGCCAATGAATAGGCAAACTGAATGGTCATAATTCCACCCATGAAAAGCGAGATTATAACTACAATTCCCACCGAATTAACTCCGAGGTTTTCGATTTCGTAAAAAAGTTGCCTCAGATAAATGCGATGCTTCTCGGGCTTGGCAAAAACACTTTTCAGCATCATAAAATAACGTCCGGTATGAAAGAAAAAACCCATGCTTTTGTTTTTAAACTGATGTTGTTTCTTTTGTTTTTCGAAAAGCTAAAATTACAACTTAAATTACCGAATGCAAACAAGCCTTTCGGGCTAAAATCAAGTTCGAATAAAAATCCTGTTCAACCCGGTTGGTTTGCATAAAATTGATATTTTTGAATAGAACACAAACTTAAATTGTATGAACAATACCTTTTGCATAATTATGGCCGGTGGCACAGGCAGCCGTTTCTGGCCGCTGAGCCGGCTCAACAAACCCAAACAATTTTTAGATATTCTTGGAACCGGCCGCACTTTTTTGCAGCAAACTTTCGACAGATTTTCGAAAATTATTCCCACAGAAAATTTTATTGTGGTTACCAATTTAAAATATACCGAGCTGGTTACTGAACAACTGCCCATGCTGAAAAAGCATCAGATTCTGGCAGAACCATTGCGGCGAAACACTGCCCCGTGTATTGCCTATGCTACCTATAAAATAAAACAAAAGCACTCTGATGCTACATTTATTGTTGCCCCGTCAGACCATGTGATTCTGAAAGAGGAAGAATTTTTACGCCAGATAAACAATGGGCTCAGTTTTGTGAAAGAAAACGATGCGCTGATTACCCTGGGTATAAAACCCAGTCGCCCCGAAACCGGCTATGGCTATATTCAGGTACACAAACCCGTTGTGTTTAATAACCTCGACAACCTTTTTAAAGTGAAAATATTTACCGAAAAACCCGACCTGCAAATGGCAAAGGTTTTTATTGAAAGTGGTGAATTTTTCTGGAACTCGGGTATTTTTATCTGGTCGATGAAAAGCATTACCGGGGCTTTTGATGCCCACTTGCAAAATGTTTCTTCGTTGTTCGAAAGCGGAATGAAATTGTATAATACAGCCGACGAGGTTCATTTTATCAATAAAATTTATTCTGAGTGCCAAAGCATTTCGGTTGATTATGGAATAATGGAAAAAGCACAGAATGTGTTTGTTCTTACAGCCGATTTTGGATGGAGCGATCTTGGTAACTGGAGCACCCTGTATAAAAACCGCGATAAGGATGCCGAAGGAAACGTAATCAGCGGCGACAATATTCTGATTTACGATACAAAAAACTGTATCGTAAATATTTCTGACGAGAAAGTGGCTGTTTTACAAGGACTCGACGGATATATTATTGCCGAATCGAACGATACACTGATGATTTGCCGCAAAGAAGACGAACAGCAAATTAAGCGCTTTGTTACCGATGTTAGAATGAGAAAAGGCGATTCATTAGTCTGAAAGACAGGCGGTCAAATTTAGCCTGATCAGATAATTTAAGGAAAACCAGCACCTCCGTTTCAGCGCGACTTTTTTATTCACCTGCAAAAATCAGTCGCTTACCTATTCTTTTTAGGCGATTGTCTAACTTTTTATGTCAATCAAAATGTAATTCCCGAATTTTGGCCCACTGTTAATAAATAAACAATTTTGGTATTGGAAACGATTTCGGTTCAAAATGTTTCCTTTGTTTTGCAGCGACTTTATTAAAACAGAAAATGAACTTCGATTTGAAATTTAACGATTCAAAACTGACAACGATTCTTGACCGGATTGTGGAGTTGTTTTACGAATATGGCATTCGTAATCTGAACATGGACGACATCAGCAGCCACCTGAAAATCTCGAAAAAAACACTTTATCAATACTTTAAAAGTAAAGAAGATTTAATTGAGCAACTTTTTGTTTACGACTTTTTTAAGTGGAACAAAAAGATTTCGGAGATAAAAGTCAATGAAATAAATGCCATTGAAATTCTGATTCAGGTGAGCATTTTTATTTACGAAGAAATGAGCAGGCTCAACCCAAAACTGAAGTTTGAAATGAAAAAGTATTACGAGCCAATATTCAACCTCCATATGATTGAAAAACAAAAACACATCTTCATGCAGTTGAGCAAAAACATGCAAAAAGGGAAAGCCGAAGGTTTGTACCGCGAAGATGTTGACATTGAACCTACTGCCCGTTTATACATTCGAACTCTTTTAGACCTGCACAACAAAGACTACTGTTTTGGAAGCGAAATCACCTTTAACCAGGTTTTCGAAGTGATGTTCGAGAATCATATCAGGGCAATCTCAACACCCGCCGGTTTGGTATGGTTTGAAAAAAGAAAATCGGAATTAACCCAATTACAAAAAAGCAACAATTAATAAATTACTTAAGATATGTTTGGAAAAATAAAACACCTACTGATTATGCTCCTGTTATTTCCTCTCGGAGTAATTAACTCCGGAGCGCAGGAGCCTCTTGCACTTTCTTTGGAACAGGCTGTACAAATGGCACACGAAAAAAACACCAATGTTTTAAATTCGAAACTCGATTTACAGATGTCCGAAAGAAAAATCAAGGAAACCATTGCCATGGGGTTGCCTCATCTTAACATCAAATCGGCATATACTTTTTTGCCCGTAGTTCCTTCAATTGTATTCGGAAATGATCCAAATGCGGCACCAATCGAACTTGGCGTTAAGCATAATTTAACTACCGATTTAACAGCGTCGCAGCTCATTTTTAATGGTTCGTATATTGTGGGTCTTCAGGCAACCAAAGTGTTGAACAATTTAGCGATTCAGAACGATGAGAAAACCTTACTCGATGTCAATGAGTCGGTAATTAATACCTATCAGATGATTCAGCTTGCCGAGGAAAGCATTGATATACTTAAGCAAAATCTCGATAACGTTTTAAAAACACAATATGAGATTTCGGAAATGTACAAACAGGGTTTCGTGGAAAAAACCGATGTTGACCAATTGGAAGTTACCGCAAATGTTCTTCGCAATACAATAAATCAGGTGAAAAGTAACCTTGATATGGCATACAGGCTGTTAAAAATTCAAATTGGTATCGACGAACAAGTTCCAGTTGTTGCGGCTGATAGTACAGAATCATACGAGTCGCTGATATTGCAAAGTAATCAATTGTTAGCAGAACAGTTTATTCTTACAAATAATGTTGATTATAAACTTGTTGAGATATCGAAAAAATTGGCCGAACTCAATGTAAAAAACGAAAAAAGTACTTATCTGCCTGTGATAACCGGATTTTATAATCGCACACATAAGCTGAATTCTCCAGCATTCGACTTTACTCCAAAAGATATGTTTGGATTGAACATGAATCTGCCCATTTTTGCCAGTGGCCAGCGAAAATTTTTGATCGACCAGAAAGAATTTGAAGTGGAAAAGAGGGAAAACACAAGGTTGTTTGTTTCTCAAAGTCTTATTATGCAGGCAAATCAACTGAAAAGTGATGTTGAAATAAAAGCTGAAAAATATAAAAATCAGAAACTGAGTAAGAAACTTACCGACGAAATTTATCAACGCACCCTCGAAAAATACAGAGAGGGAATGGTAACCAGCCTTGATTTGGCTAACACTCAAAACCAGTATCTAAACAATCTTACAAACTATTACCAGTTTATGTTCGATTTGCAGGGAGCGATTACAAAACTTGAAAAACTTTACAACATCAATCAAATTACCGAATAAACGCCGGTCTCAAATACTTTTAAGCAATACGAAATATTAAAACAAATGATAAACAACATGAAAAAAATTATCTATTTCTCGGCCATAATTGCACTGATGGTTTCTTGCAGCCAGTCAACCGACAAAAATGCTGAACTTCAGAAACTGAAGATGCAACGCGACCAGCTAAACGAGCAGATTGCGAAACTTGAAACCGAAATCAATCCTGAAGGAAAACAGGCTGAAGAAAAAGCAATTTCAGTAAAAACAACTGATGCAGCTGAGTGTGTTTTTAACCATTACATACAGGTACAGGGAACCGTTGATGGCGACCAGAATATTGCCGTAAGCCCGCAAATGGCCGGTATTATAACGGCAGTGCATGTAACAGAAGGAACAAACGTAAGAAAGGGTCAGGTTTTAGCCGAACTCGACGATCAGATTACCCGGCAATCGCTTGAGGAAGTAAATACCCAACTAACATTGGCAACTAGTCTGTACGAGAAACAGGCAGCGCTTTGGGAAAAGAAAATTGGAAGCGAAGTTCAATACCTGCAGGCAAAAACAACCAAAGAATCGCTTGAGCAACGTGTAAAAACAATCAAAGAACAATTAAAACTTTCAAAAGTAGTTTCGCCGATTAGCGGAACTGTTGAAAGTGTTCCGTTACGGGTTGGCCAAATGGCTTCGCCAGGCATGCCAACTTCAACCATCAGGGTAATTAATATGAGTGTAGCCAAAATTTCGGCCGATGTGTCTGAAACATACGCCAGCCGCATTAAAAACGGAAATGTTGCAATTGTAACTTTCCCCGATATTGGTAAAGAAATTGAAACAAAACTCAGCTTTACAAGTAGGTTTATCGATCCTACAAACCGTACATTTAAAACTGAATGTAAAATTTCAACGAAGGATATTGAGTTAAGGGCTAATATGATGGCCAATATCAGGATTATAGATTATACCAAAGAAAGGGCATTCTGTGTGCTTGTAAATCTTATTCAAAGTAACCAGGATGGAAAATTCCTTCTCGTTGCCATTCAGGATGGAGCTAACTGGAAAGCCGAACGTCGGTTGGTTAAAACCGGAATGGATTACAATGGTATGATGGAAATTACAGAAGGATTGAATGTTGGCGATAAAATTATCGTCTCCGGTTTTCAGGGGCTAAAAGCCGGACAGAAAGTAATATTCTAATCAACAAAATCTGACTAATTATGTCGAAACAATATAAAATAAAAGAATTTTTTGCAACAAGCTGGGCAATCAATAATCGGACGAGTATTTATGTGCTTGCCATTTTTATTTCGGTTCTTGGTTTGATGAATTATTATAACATTCCAAAGGAAACTTTTCCCCAGGTTGTTATTCCATATATAGTTGTTGCCACTCCTTACCCGGGAACATCACCCGAGGATATGGAAAATCTGGTAACCCGCCCAATTGAAAAACAACTGAAATCGATTTCGAATGTGAAGAATATAACCAGCAATTCGGTACCCGACTACAGTGCCATTGTTGTTGAATTCGATCCTGACCTTTCAATTGAAACTGCCAAACAGCGCGTGCGTGATGCAGTTGACAAAGCAAAAACCGATTTGCCAACAGATTTACCAGCCGATCCGGATATCAGCGACATTGACCTTTCTGCTATGCCGGTTATGTTTATCAATATTTCGGGAAATTACGATCTGGTTAAGTTGAAACATTATGCAGAAATTGCACAGGACCGTATTGAAGGGTTAAAGGAAATAACAAGGGTTGACATTGTTGGCGCACTCGATCGTGAAATACAGATTGATGCTGATATTTTTAAAATGCAGGCTGCCAAAGTTACCTTCGGTAATATTGAGCAGGCAGTTGCACTTGAGAATCTGACAATCTCGGGCGGGAACTTTACAAACAACGGAACCCGCAATACAGTGCGTATTAAAGGGCAGTTTGCCGATGTGAATACCATTCGTAATATTGTTGTGCAATCATCGAGCGGAGCATTGGTGAAACTTAGTGATATTGCCACAGTTAACGATGGATTTGAAGAACAAGCCAGTTTTGCCCGTTTAAATGGTGAAAACGTGATCACGCTCAACATTATCAAAAAAAATGGGGCCAACCTGCTCGATGCTTCCGACCAGATTAAAGAAATTATTAATGAACTGAAAGAACGCCAGCTTCCCAAAGATATTCAGGTAACCATAACTGGTGACCAAAGTCGGTTTACCCGCAATACACTCGAAGAATTAAATAATACCATCATCATTGGTTTTATTTTGGTTACTGTGGTGTTGATGTTCTTTATGGGTTTAACCAACGCTTTCTTTGTTGGTTTGTCGGTGCCACTTTCAATGTTTTTGGCTTATATGATTATTCCCGGGCTGGGCTTCACCATGAATATGATTGTGATGTTCGCCTTTATTTTTGCACTTGGAATTGTGGTTGACGATGCTATTGTGGTTATTGAAAACACTCACCGTTTGCATCGATTTATTCCCGATATCGATAAGGCTGCAAAAGGGGCGGCAGGCGAGGTTTTCTTGCCCATTTTATCGGGCACACTAACTACTTTGGCACCATTTTTTCCGCTGGCTTTCTGGCCCGGAATTGTTGGGCAGTTTATGCACTACCTGCCAGTAACGCTTATTATAACATTGTTTGCATCACTTTTTGTGGCCTATATTTTCAACCCTGTTTTCGCCGTTTCGTTTATGAAACACGAATACGACAAGGAATTCCAGGAAGGAAATACATGGAGAAAACTTAAAATATCCACAATAATCATGGCCGTTCTGGCAGTAATTCTTTATGCAATCTATTTCTTCGGAAAATCGCATGCTGCTTTTACTACTGCCAATTTGCTGACATTTGCAGTTATTCTTATCCTTCTGTTCCATTTTGTATTAAAAAGTTTGATTCACACTTTCCAGAATAAAACCTGGCCAGCTTTAATGGCAATTTACGAACGTCAGTTACGATGGGTTTTGAAAGGTGCCCGCCCGGTTTGGATTTTGGTTGGAATGATTATATTATTCTTTGTAACAATTTTCATTACAGGCGCAGTACAACCTAAAGTGCTGTTTTTCCCGAACAGCGATCCAAATTCGGTTTTCGTGTATATTAAAATGCCCGGCGGCACACACCAGAATGTAACCGACAGTGTTGTAAAAGTTGTAGAATCACGCGTATATAAAGTGATTGGCCAAAATAATCAAGATGTTGAATCGGTAATTTCGAATGTTACTATTGGCGCCGAAGAAGAAGGCTTTGTATCATCAGGAAATCCGTTCAACAAAGGAAAAGTAACAGTTAATTTCATCGAGCATAAATTCCGTTCAACTCAGTACAATACCACCGAATACATGGAGTTAATCAGAAAGGAAATAGTAAATATTGCCGGTGCTGAAATTACTGTTGACAAGGAACAAAACGGTCCGCCAACCGGAAAGCCGATCAATATTGAAATTACAAACGAAAATCTTGAAACGCTGATTACGGACGCGTATGCATTCCGTAATTATCTCGATTCATTGAATATTCCGGGAGTTGAAGAGTTGAAAACCGATTTTGAAACAAACTCTCCCGAAATTATTATCCAGATTGACCGCGACCGTGCCAGACGACTTGGTATTTCAACAGGCCAGATTGGGATGGAAGTACGCACAGCGCTTTACGGTAAAGAGATTTCGAAATTGAAACAGGACGAAGATGAATATCCGATAATGCTTCGTTACGATAAGGCAATCCGTGACAATATCAATGCCCTTGTTAATCTTGAGATTACATATCGTGATATGAATTCAGGGATGCTTCGGAGCATTCCGCTTTCAACAGTGGCTCGTATCGATTATACTTCGTCGTATGCAGGCATCAAACGATTGGACCAGAAGCGCATTATCACTGTCTATTCCAATGTACTTTCAGGCTATTCTGCTAACGACATCGTTCCGATAATCAAAAAGGAAGCAAAATCATTCCCATTGAATGAAGGCACTACAATAAAACTCACCGGAGAACAGGACGATCAGGCAGAAACAGTTGCTTTCCTTTTAAAAGCAATGGTAATCGCCATTGGCGCCATTTTCTTTATACTCATTACACAATTCAGGTCAGTTGTTAAATCATTGATTATTCTGAGTGAAGTGATTTTCAGCATCATTGGTGTTTTACTCGGAGTAGTAGTATTCCAAATGGACATTGTGATAATGATGACAGGACTGGGAATAGTGGCTTTGGGTGGGATTGTTGTACGAAACGGAATATTGATAGTTGAATTTATCGATGCCAAAATAGCCGAAGGCGTGCCAACCCGACGTGCAATTATTGAGGGCGGTAAAACACGTATAACACCGGTAATTCTTACAGCAACTGCAACCATGTTAGGTCTTGTTCCGCTGGCTGTCGGGCTAAATATTAATTTCGAAACCATTTTCACCGACCTGAACCCGCACATCTATTTTGGTGGCGATAACGTGGCTTTCTGGGGTCCGCTGGCTTGGTCGATTATTTTTGGATTAAGCTTTGCAACTTTCTTAACGCTGATGTTTGTTCCGGCGCTCATTGTGCTGAACCACACCGTCAGGTTAAAAATTGCACGGCGGAAACACCACCGTAAAATCAGAAAGATGAAAAACCAGTAATGGTTTACGTGAAAAAAAAACGGCGGAATTTTTAAGTTTCCGCCGTTTTTTTACTAACTGATATCCGATTGAATCCATCTAAAAAACTGTGTCGCAGCACATAAAATTAAAATCGTCATTTGCCGAAAGTTCAAACGGTTCCTGCCCTTTTTTGAATATCCGGCAGGGGCGGTTACCAATCAGGGTAAGTTTGCTGTTTTCAACTTTAAACATGGTTCCTTCGCGCAACCCGGCAACATACACATCTGGATTGATTTCGATAAACTCCTGGATACGTTGCTCGCGGGTCTCTCCACCATGCCCTGCGGGATTGGCATCGAGGTAATGCGGGTTAATTTGAAATGGCACAAGACCTGTACATTCGAATCCTTTCGGGTCAACAATCGGCATGTCGTTCGTAGTTCTCAGTGTCGGGCAGGCTACATTTGCTCCGGCACTCCAACCAATAAACGGAATGTTGTTAAAAACTTTCTCCCGAATCGGGTTCATTAATTTATTTTCGTGCATCATCCGAACCAGTTTCCATGTATTTCCACCACCAACTACAATTGCCTCCGCCTCGTGAATGGCTTTAACCGGGTCGGGAAAAGTATGAATGCCAACAATATGATGCCCTATTTCCGAAAATCGCTCTTCCACTTTCGTACAATATACATCGAATGAGAAAGTTACTGCTGCATAAGGAATAAAAACTGCTGTAACAGGTTTATCGCCAAGAAATTTTTTGATTTCCTGTTTTGGATAATCGAGATAGGGTTCCCCGGGCATAGTTGAATTGCTAATCAATAAAAGTTTCATTCGAATAAAGTTTTTATAATGGTTACAAAAGAAGTCAATTTCTGTAAAGTGAAAAATGATTTTCGATTTGAATATGCTCACGCATACAATTCCTCCAAATCGCACTGCGCCATTTCAACAAAAAAATCTCCGATTTTTGTGGTTAAATCTTCCAGATATTTTTTCCCTTTTTCCGCCGAAGCTTTTTTAGGATTTCCAATACCTGTATCTTCCGAAACTTTGTTCCATTGTCTTGGTATCCAGGCGGTTTTATTTAATACGCCTTTCAGTTTCGATGATTTTGCATTTCCATCGCCGGCTTCATTCAATGGCAAAACCAAATGTGGAAAATAATGCATTATCACACTTGTTTCCATTTCACCTGCATGATCGCCATCTTCTTCAAAATACTTCGATAAATCAAGTATTTTAAACCATTCAACCAGGCTAATCAACATTTCCGGAAATTGCAGTTGAATTTCGCGAATCATCGGTTTAAAATCGTTTCCGCCATGCCCGTTCATCAAAACCAGTTTTCTGATTCCCTGATTATACAATGCTTCAACAATATCTTTAAAAATAATTGTTTGTGTTGATGGTTTTGTGTGCAAACAAAATGGCAAATCAATTTGTCCGGGATTTTGAACGCCAAGCGGAATGGTTGGAAGGACCATTATTTTAGCTCCTTTTTCCCATGCTTTTCCTGCTGCTGCTTCAACAATTTGTGCAGTTTCAAGAGAATCGGTTCCGTAAGGTAAATGATAATTGTGCGGTTCGGTTGCTCCCCACGGTAAAATGGCAACTTCGTATTTTTGATTTTTTACCTGTTTCCAGTTGGTTTGTTCTAAAATAAATGGTTTCATAAGTTACTTAATATCAGATTATTTATCGTCTTGCACCGTAAGTCTGTATCACATAAACATTGGCTCCATTCTATTGATTAATAAAGCTCAGAGTCGAACCAGCGTAATTCCAAAGGTAAAAGGGTGCATTTTGGGACCCAGTTTTTCTTCGTATAAACCACTCAATTCGTACATGGAATACACATTGAACCAGCGATAGCCCATGCGGGCCATAATTCCATACCTGAAATCGTTAAGCGCATAATTCCCCGTTATTTTCAGTTTTTCGGAGTGGTCGGTACGGTATTTAATTTTGGTATAACTGCCAATGCGGTAACCAAAAAACATTCCGCCCGAAAAATAAAGCCTGTTTTTATAATTATTGATGGGAACCTGATATTCGGCTAAAACCGGAACCAAAACAGAGAAAACCGTGAGTTTCGATTTTTGGTGATCGCCTAAGTGAAAAACTTTTGGCTGAATGATTCCATTGATATTTTCTTCCAGCGTTATGCTGTCGTTTAGCCGGTAATCCTGCAACTGGAATCCAATGCCTGTAACCAATCCCAGATTGTTTCGGTTGCGCTGCAAACCGAAACTGTACTGAAAAATATTGAGATGAAAAGAATGCGACTGCAAAACAGTGATATCCATAAATTCGGTTTCGTAATCGGAATAATCTGTATTTAAAAGTGCATTCAAACCAATATCGAAACCAGCCCAATGACCGCTGAAACCGTCTTCAAAAAAATTAAAACCCTCTCCGTTAAAGGTATTGATTTTTAGATTTTTCAGCAGTTCTGAAGTTGGCTTGCTAATGGGTACAATGGTGTCGGTGGTTTGAGCTGAAACTGAAATTCGGACAACCTGAAAAGCAATTGCCAACACAAAAAAGAATAAACCGGGGAATCTTGATTTCGTTGTTTTTTCGGTAACCATACAACCCTTTTTAGTAAAAGCAAATGTAAGCGATAAACCGCTATAATTTTTTTTTGCCGGCTAAAAAGTCATTTCTGTACAACTGCGTTTTGCTGTGGAAAATATTAACAAACAGAACAAAAGAAGCATAAATGCCTGAAATTCATTTTAAAAGCATAACTTTGCGACCAATATTTTTAGAAAATTTTAAATGATGTTATTTAATGAAATGGGGTTGAGCGCCGAAATTCAATCAGCGATTGACGATATGGGCTTTGTGTACCCCACTCCTGTACAGGAAAAAGTAGTTCCTTTTTTAATGGAAAGCCGCCAGGACCTCGTGGCACTGGCACAAACCGGAACCGGAAAAACTGCCGCATTCGGATTACCAATCATTCAGCAACTCGATACTCAAAAAAAGTCGGTTCAGGCATTGATTTTAAGTCCAACTCGCGAACTGGCCATACAAATTGCCGGCGATTTACAGAACTTCTCAAAGAACCTCGGGTTCATCAACATTGCCGTAGTGTATGGTGGTGCCGACATTGTAAAACAAATGAGAGAGATTGAACGCGGTGCTCAGATTGTGGTGGGTACACCGGGCCGCACACTCGACCTCATCAAACGCGGGAAACTGAAAGTAAACGAAATTCGTTGGGTAGTTTTAGACGAAGCCGACGAAATGCTCTCGATGGGTTTTAAAGATGACCTCGACTCCATTCTCGAAACTTCGCCAAAAGAGAAACAAACACTGCTGTTTTCGGCTACAATGCCGAAGGAAATTGTGGCTATTTCGCAGAAATACATGTCAAACATTCAGGAAATTTCGGTGGGCAAACGAAATACCGGTGCTGACAACGTGGAACACCATTATTATGTGGTTCATGCCAAAGACCGTTACATTGCGCTGAAACGTGTGGCTGATATCAACCCGAATATTTACGGGATTATTTTTTGCCGCACCCGTGCCGAAACCAAAGAAGTTGCCGACAAACTGATGCAGGACGGTTACAATGCCGATGCCCTGCACGGCGATCTTTCGCAGTCGCAGCGCGATTTTGTGATGTCGCGTTTCCGCGGAAAACACCTGCAAATGCTTGTGGCTACCGACGTTGCTGCACGCGGGCTCGATGTAAACGACCTCACACACGTAATTAATTACAACCTGCCCGACGACCCCGAAGTGTATGTTCACCGAAGCGGACGTACCGGACGTGCCGGCAAAAAAGGTATTTCGGTTACGCTGATTCACCTGCGCGAAAAAGGAAAACTGCGCGAAGTGGAACGCACAGTAAACAAAACTTTTATCAAAAAAGATGTTCCGTCGGGTAAAGAAATTTGCGAAAAGCAGCTTTTCAGCTTAATTGACATTGTTGAAAATATTGAAGTTAACAACGAGCAGATCAGCGAGTTTATGCCGGTGATTTACAAAAAACTGGCCTGGCTCGACCGCGAAGAACTCATCAAACATTTTGTTTCGGTTGAGTTTAACCGTTTTCTTACTTACTATGAAAATGCACCCGACATTAATGTTGACGAGTCGCACCACAACGACAGGGATTTTGCAGAACAGGGTGGTCGGGGCGACCGTCGTGACCGTGACCGGGGCCGCAGAAACGACCGTAGCCGGGGCGACAATCGTGATGATCGTCGCGATGAATCGGGCTCAAGGCACGAACGTGGTGGGCGAGGCGGAAAGTTCGATTTCTCGCGTTTCTTCTTCAGCATGGGCAAGAAAAATGGCATCAGCAAACGCACCATTATCGATATGATTAACCAGCAAATGCCGGGTAAAAATGTGGAGATCGGGAGTATTGAAGTGTTAAAAGGGTTCTCGTTTTTCGAGGTTGACAAACGTTTCGAAAACGACGTAATCAGAGCTTTTAAAGACGCAAAATACAAAGGTCAACGCGTAGGTATCGAGGTTGCAAAAGGAAAATAAGAAGTTGGAAGACCGAAGAAAATTCAGGAAATAAATTTTACACAATAAGTGTGAGTAAAAAGCTGTTAAACTTGGTTTTAACGGCTTTTTTTGTGCCATCTCATCTCTTCTTCTTGCTGGCCTTTGCTCGCGGATTATATTCCAGACACCGTTTTATCCATTTATCCAGATCATCGTCCATAGCTATCGTTTCAGACAAACCACACGATAAAAAATTACGCGGCAGCGTAGGCGCGGCGAGTTTTTTGTTT
>DYSZ01000011.1 GCA_020726265.1 Draconibacterium orientale | reverse complement strand
GCCGCATCTTCAATATAAACCGGGCAATTTACTTTTGGGTGCAGCCGATAATTTACTGCAACAACGGCAATTCCTTTGTTCTTCCAGGTTTCGGGAATGAACTTTTCACCACCCGTTAATCCACCGCCGTGAAACCAAACAACCGTGGTAAATCTATTTACATTTTCAGGATAGTAAACATCAAGCCGGCAACGCTCATTAATATAAGCATCTGCCTTTGTTTCTTCTGCTGTACGATATAAAATGTTATGCTTTGTCTGGTATTCCTGAGCTGCGATTCGGGTTGCAGCCAGCAATAAAATGGCTATTAAAAGTGCTGTCCCAAAAATATTTCTCATTCCTGCATATTTCATAGTTATCAACAATTGTTGAGCTTAAAGATAATTGTTTCTCAATGGGGAATAAAATTCTAAATTTAGAATGTTCAAAAATCTGAATATCTATGACGGCAAATAAAAACTATCTGATTTTTGTAGTTGACGACAATAAGATTCTGAACCGTGTGACAACAGAACATCTTAAAAAAAATGGATATTTTAATGTCAGAAGTTTTTTTTCGGGAGAAGAATGTTTGGACTCACTCAAAAAAAGATTGATACCTGACATTGTTGTTGAAGACTACAACATGACAGGAATGAATGGAATAGATGTACTTAAAGCTGTAAAGAAAAAACATCTGCAAACACAATTTATTTTTCTGACAAGCAACGATGACATTGAAATTGCGGTGAATACCATAAAATACGGGGCGTTCGATTATATTGTAAAAGACAGCATGTCGATGGAAAAACTCGTTTATAAAATCGATACATTATCAGAATTTCTCCAGCTTCAAAAAAACAACACACAGGCCGGATGGCTGAAAATCGCTTTAATTATTGTTGTTCTTCTTGCTATTTTTCTTTCGGCTTACCTGTACTTTGTTTTGGCTGCTTAGTATAGAATAAAAGTATCATTAACTCTTCTTTTTAAGCGGCATTTCTATGCAATCATCACAACAAAAACTATTTTCGGGCTGTTGTAACAATTGAAAATGAAAAACAGAAAATTTGTAAACAAAGCTGAATCAGACACCAATCACCGGGTTAAACTTCCGGGTCTGCCTTTTTCTGTCTCATTTCTCAATAGTTTTTACTCATTACTCAAATCTAACAATCTCAAGTCTCAGATATGAAAAAGTTCTTCGCATTTATCACTTCCATGCCGTTTATGGGTTTTCTTTTGCTGGCTGTTGGTTTTGCCATGGCCCTTGCCACGTTTGTTGAAAGCAGTTACGGCACACCCACCGCACAGGCGCTGGTTTACAAAACCCGCTGGTTCGAGGCCATCTGGGTTTTGCTGGCCATTAACCTTGTAAACAATCTTTTAAAATATAAATTCTTTACCCGAAAACGGTTTACGCTTGGGATTTTTCATATTTCGTTTCTGGTGATTCTGTTGGGTGCGGCCATCACGCGGTACATCAGTTTCGAAGGGGTGATGCACATTCGCGAGAACGAAAGTTCGAGCCACATCCTTTCGTCAGAAAGCTATTTCTTTGCCGGCTATGACGACCAACACAAAGAAAAACGGGCGCTTTTTTCTGAACTTGCCCCAAAACAATTTACTGCAAAATTGAATGTGGACGGGCAGACAGTAAAAGTGAAAGCGGTTGGCTTTATCGAAAATGCCGAACAACAACCCATCCCATCTGAAACCGGCGCACCGTTTATCGATTTTGTCTTTTCATCGTCATCAGCACAGGGAATGCAGTCGTTTCAGTTTCGCCCCGGCGATGTTTTGAACTACTCCGGTTTCACCGCTGGATTTGAATCGGACGTTACAACCGGTGTCCGTTTTTTCAGAAACGGTAACCAGTTGCTGCTGATTGCTGCCGACTCTATCAGTGAAATGACGATGGCTAGCCAGGAGTCGGTCCCTTTTCCGGCAGGCGACACGGTGGAAGTAAAAAATATGTTTCTCTACAGTTTTGGGAATTTCAGGTTTCTTGTACGCAATTATTTTCCGTCGGCGGCTTTTACCGCGGTAAAAAGCCAGGGACAGACCTCAACCGATGCCGTGATGGTTGAAATTTCGGATGGGAAAAGTGTACAGACAGTGCCGGTTTTTGGTCATTCGGGTGTTGCGCCTGACACGGTTTTTATTCCGCTCGGCAACTGCACTCTACGGCTTGCTTATGGTTCGAAACCCATTTCGCTGCCATTCAGCCTGTATTTAAAAGATTTTCAGCTTGAACGCTATCCCGGCTCTGATTCGCCTTCGTCGTTTGCTTCCGAAGTGGTTTTGCAGGACGACAACATCGGGCTTAAAAAAGACATCCGCATTTTTATGAATAACACACTCACCCACAAGGGGTATAAATTTTTCCAAAGCAGTTACGACACCGACGAGTTTGGAACTGTACTTTCGGTAAACCACGATTTCTGGGGGACTTGGATTACTTATCTCGGTTATACACTCCTGATTCTGGGAGTTATCCTTTCGATGATTAACCCAAGTTCTTATTTTCAGTTTCTGGTGCGGCGGTTAAAACAGAGTTCGGTACACGTCGTATTGGTTTTATTGGCTTTGGGTGGGTTATCGGTTGGTGCGTTTGCCCAACCCGGTTCGGCAACTTCAATCCCTGATATTGACGATGCAACTGTTGAAGCTTTCAGCCGTTTGTGGGTACAGGGAGTTGACGGTCGTATTGAACCGGTTTCGACCCTCAATAGCGAAATTGTGAGGAAGGTAACCTACAAATCGTCGGTGTATGGAAAATCGGCCGATGAGGTAGTGCTGAGCATGATGACACAAAGTTCGCTTTGGCAAACGATGCCGATGATTTATGTGGCCAACAAAACATTGGCGAAACAGTTGGGTGCCAATGGAAAATACCTTGCCATTCAACAACTCTTCGACGAAAAAGGCAATTATAAAATACTTGAAAGTGTGCGGGCTGCGTACGAAAAAACGCCTGCTTTCCGCAACCGGGTTGAGAAGGAATACATTTATCTCGACGAGCGGGTAAACATCTGTTTTATGGTTTTCCAGGGAAGCATTTTTAATATTTTCCCACGTGAACATCGCGATAAAGCCTGGTACCAACCCGGTGCCGATGCTGTGGAGTGTTCCGGCGGTGATTCGCTTTTCGTGAGAAACGGATTTCAGTTGATACTGCAATCGGTGGCCGAACAAAAATATGTGGACGCCAACCAGATTTTGCAGGCAGTTAGCACTTTCCAACAAAAATTTGGCGGAGAACTGATTCCGTCGGAAAACAAAAAGAGCATCGAAATTACCTACAATAAAATCAACCCGTTTAAACGGGTTTTCCCATGGTACCTGCTGTTTGGGTTTTTTCTTTTGGTGGGTTTATTTATCAATATTTTCAGGCAGAAACCACTGCTGAAATACCTGAGAATGGCTTTTATGGGCGGCATTGTAATTTTGTTTTTGGTACATACAGTAGGATTGGTTTTGCGCTGGTATATTTCGGGACACGCGCCGTGGAGCAACGGTTACGAGTCGGTGGTTTATGTGGCCTGGGCTGTAATGCTGGCCGGGCTGATTTTTGGGCGTAAATACGCAATGGTGATTGGTACTGCTTCACTGCTGACAGGTATCGCACTTTTTGTGGCTCATCTGAGTTGGATGAATCCCGAAATCACGCCGCTGGTTCCGGTGCTTAAATCGTACTGGCTCACCATTCATGTGGCTATTATCACGGCCAGTTATGGTTTTATCGGGCTGAGCATGTTTCTGGGTATCATGGTCATGATTCTGATTGTGTTGCGCCGCAAACAGAACGAACAAAAAGTGACGGGTTTTATAGAACAGCTAACTACAATTAACGAGATGTCGGCGACTGTCGGACTCTATTTCCTTACCATCGGAACTTTTCTGGGTGGTGTTTGGGCCAACGAAAGCTGGGGCCGTTACTGGGGCTGGGATCCCAAAGAAACCTGGGCGCTGATAACAGTTGTGATTTATTCGTTTATTGTACACATGCGCCTTATTCCTGGGTTGAAAGGAATTTTTAACTATAACATGGCATCCATCATTGGTTTCGCTTCGGTGCTGATGACCTATTTCGGAGTGAATTATTACCTCAGCGGGTTACACTCATACGGGAAAGGTGTTGCCGATGGTGTTCATCCTGCCGTTCCGGTTTCGTTTGCACTTTTAGCAGCACTAATGATTTGGGCGTATTTTAAGCAAACAAGGTTTGAAAAGGAGCAGGAAGTTTAAAGTCCGAAGACCGAAGAATTTGACTAAAGTCTGTTGTTTTTATCATTTTATTGTTTGGCCAGAAGGCCAATTCAATTTATCAATTGCCTCAAGCTTTAGCTGAGATAACATTCACATTGATTTTTGGAATTATCAGAACAGATAATCGACAAGCGTCAGTTTTTTTTGCTGACAGATAATCATTTCATTCGTGTAATGAGCGTTGTGTAATACCTGTTTATTTAATTTTAGCCGACTTTTTAATTTAACCAATAAAACGATGGCAATAACAGTTACCCGTACATTTGATATTCTCGATAGGTATAACCAGGAGTTTCCGCGGAAAGATGCGCTGGGCGGTAAAAAAGATGGCACCTGGTACACATTTTCGACCGAAGAATATGTTGAAAAATCGCACCAGTTTGCCCTGGGCATTATGGCGCTTGGCCTCAAAAAAGGCGATAAAATTGCCACAGTTACCGCCAATCGCCCCGAGTGGAACTTTGCCGATATGGGCATGGCCATGACTGGTGTTGTGCATGTACCTATATATCCTACTATTGGAGAAGATGAGTACAGGTATATTTTGCATCATGCAGAAGTAAAAATGGTGATTGTAGGCGATCAGAAACTCTTTGAAAAAATTAACCCGATTGCCGAGATGTTGATGGATATCAAAGGTGTCTATGCCTTTGAAGATGTAAAAGGAGCTAAGAATTACGAAGAAATTCTGGCGCTTGGAGCATCAAAAAAAGCAGAACTAATGGATAAACTTGAAGCCATTAAAAATTCAATCCAGCCCGATGACCTGGCCACTTTAATTTATACATCGGGCACCACTGGCGTACCCAAAGGCGTGATGCTTACACAAAACAACCTTGTTTCCAATTTTGTGGCACATTCAAAAATGCACAACCTGGGGAAAGACCACCGCGTAATCAGTTTTCTGCCGCTTTGCCATGTGTACGAACGCAGTGTGAATTACCACTTTCAGTACAAGGGAATGGGCATTTACTACGTGGGTAACCTCAATCAGATTGTTGCTGCCATTAAAGAGATAAAACCACACATGTTCAACTCGGTTCCACGATTGCTCGAAAAGGTGCACGACGGGTTTGTTACCAAAGGAAAAGAGCTGAAAGGCATCAAAAAATCGCTCTATTTCTGGGCACTCGACCTTACAAAACATTTTGAGTACAACAAAAAATATAGTCCGCTGCTCAGCCTGAAGATAAAAATTGCCGACAAGCTGATTTACTCGAAATGGCGTGCTGCTTTGGGCGGAAACATTGTGTATGTGGTTTCGGGCGGTGCTGCTTTGCAGCCAAGAATTGCGCGTGTTTTGGGAATGGCAAAGATGCTGAACCTTGAAGGGTACGGGCTTACCGAGACTTCGCCTGTAATTGCCGTGAACAATCCGGCAAAAGGGGAGTTGAAAATTGGAACTGTAGGCCCGATTCTCGAAGGCTACGAAGTGAAAATTGCCGAAGACGGCGAAATTCTTTGCAAAGGTTCTGGCGTAATGAAAGGCTATTACAAAGCGCCCGACCTTACGTCAGAAGTAATCGATGCCGATGGCTGGTTTCATACCGGCGATATCGGGGTGCTGGAAGACGGAAAATACCTGAAAATAACCGACCGTAAAAAGGAGATATTTAAACTCTCGGGCGGAAAATACATTGCGCCGCAAATGATTGAAAACAAACTGAAGGTTTCAGATTTGATTGAGCAGGTGATGGTAATCGGGGCAAACGAAAAATTTGCAAGTGCACTTATTTCGCCAAACTTCCCGTTGCTGCACGATTGGTGTGCCGAGCATAAGGTGCACTATGAAAATAACATTGAACTGATTCAGTTGCCTGAAGTGATTGAGCAGATACAAAAAGAGGTGAATCTTGTAAATAAAATGCTGGGTTCGCACGAACAAATCAGCCGCATCAGGTTGGTATGCGAAGAATGGACACCGGCAACCGGCGAACTTTCGCCAACGCTGAAACTCAGGCGTAGTATTGTTGCAGCCAAATATCAGCACCTGATTGATGATATTTACTCGGTTGGGAAAAACTGAAAAACCAATATGAAACCAATATGAAATATCCATAAGCGTAAAATAATCATACCCACTGTGAATGAATAGTTGATTATCAAACAATTAATTAAATTATATACAGATGAAATAAACAAAAAAACATGCTGAATTTTCAGTGTGGTTTTTTTTCTGCCAATATGGAAATTACATTCCGATGTTCCTGTATTTGCCTTTTTTAATACCAAAACCAACTTAACCATACTTTATCCGTTGTGCGAGGTTCTTCCATCCGAAAATTTGTATTTCAATGCAATAGAAATAATGGAACGTTGGAGATTTTCGTTTTACGATTCACTGATAATTGCAGCAGCAATTGACTCGGATTGCAGAATATTGTATTCTATGGACTTAAAGCATAATCAAAAGATTTGTGAATTAACCATCAGGAATCCCTTCTTGTAGATTCAAGTGTCTGATTACAAATTGTCTGTAAATTACATTAGTGCTCGTTCCCAGGGAATAGCAGCCAGAATAAGCAGTAAAGAAATTCCATTCCAAATAACTGAAGTGCGGTGTTTTTTCCAGTCGGCATTAATACGTTTAGTTTTCATACGGCCAATGTGTGCAAGCACAAGCGCAATTAACATCATTAAAATGTGTTCGACTGCATAAAAACGCAAATCAGCATTTTTCATGGCTGCCCCGAAATCGGCAAAGGCAGCTTTGGTAATCGGGCTTGCAAAAAAATACAAAATCAAACCAACCAAAAATTGAATGTCCATAAAAATGGTCAGCACCAACCCTGAAATGTGGTCACGTTTTTTCCAGCTTTTCTTACCAAACCAGCCTGCCAACGCAAAAATGAGTGTGATAACCAGTGCGATCAGCACCAGCCAGCGAAACATGTTGTGTGTATGTAATAATCCTATGTACATATTTTTTAGTTATTGTTTGTAGTAGAACATTCAATTTTGAATTTGGTTGACATATCAGTCCTTCGGTTTGAATAAAACTCAAACAAAAAAGCTGAACCAGTTCTGATTCAGCTTTTTCTGTAATAATTCAGTGAGCATTATTTTTTTGTTGCTTCAACCACGGCTCTGAAATAACCGATTGATTCGGCAATTCCCATAAATGGGTCGCTCATATCTTTTTCGTATTCAAGACTGCAAACCCCTGTATAACCCACTTCGCGGAGCATTTTTACAAGAGCCGGAATATCAATGATACCTCGTCCCATCTCAACTGTATAACCCAGTTTAGTTGCGCCGGTAACATCTTTAATGTGCATATCAAAAACGCGGCTCTGGTATTTTTTCAGGTCGGCCACCGGGTCTTTCCCGTTTCGGGTGTCGTGACCAATATCAAGGCACATCCCAAGGCGCGGATCCAAATCTTTTACATGGTTCCAAACATCATCCGCATCTGGGTAAGTGGCAATGTCAGGCCCGTGCAGGTGAATGGCATAATTAAAACCGTATTCTTTTACTTTTTTGTCTACATAAGGTAAAAGCTCGTAGTTTGGTACACCCACAATCAATTTAACCCCAACCCGTTTGGCGTAGTCAAAAGCGCGATCAATTTCTGCTTCGCTTTTCATATAAATCGGGCCAACGGCATAGCCGGTAACATCAGCAGTTTTTAGTTTTGCATGAAATGCGGTAATTTCTTCGTCGGTACTGGCAAACGGCAAATGAAAATCTTTGATGCAGAGATAATGTACATCTGTTTTTTTAAGTGTTTCCAGTGTTTTATCAAGATCGAATTTAACAAAGGTGTAGCCGGCCATTCCGAGTTTGAATTTTTCACCGGTTTCGGGAGCGGGTTGTGGACAGGGTCGGTTGTCCTGTGCGGCTGAGGTAAGCACCGCAAGGAATACTAAAAAGAAAAAGGATAATAATTTCATATTTCAGGTTTTATGGTTTTACAAAAGCAAAGCTAAAAAATAAACCATGTTAAGAGTTATACCGAAATTTGATTTTAGAAAGAAAGCCATGAAAAACTGCACAAAAAAAGCCGTGATAAAATCAACGGCTCCTATATTTCCTTTACCTGTTCAGTTTCTGAAAACGACCTTTCCTTTTTCGGGTATGGCGCGGTAAATGGCTTTGGCATCCTTGTCATTCAGCCAAATGTACAAAGTTGGGATGTAGTGTTCTGTTACCCATTTTTGTTTTACTTTTTCCACATTATACCTGAGCATATCTTCATCGAAGCGCAGGTCGGCCACCGAATCCTTGTTCAGCCCGATTCCTGTAATTACAACTTCAATCTGGTTATCGAGTTTAAATTTCCAAACCAAAAGCGGGTCGGGAATTGAATCGTGCTTGATTTTAGCAGCTTCGTCTTCATTTTTTGGTGCCTGGATTCTTTTTAACGGACGTTTGAGAATATTAGCCTGCTCGTCGCTGATTCTGGCAATTTTTGTAAAATCCAGATATGTTCCGTAATTCAGTTCGTTATAGAATTGTGCAGGATTTTGTTTCTGGATTTTTGCCTGAAAAAGTACTGTTCCTTTCAGCTGTACCTGAACAATGCTATCGGCAAGATTAATACCCAGGTTTAACGAATCGGATTTGGCCAGCGTAAGATGTCGTTCGAGCCAGTGAATCTCTTTCTTTTTCTCCTGAATTTCAGGGCTGTTCCAGCCGGCATCGTTTATTTCGGCTTCAGGAATCAACGATAGTTTTTTGTTAACAGCCTTATCCACAGCTTCCATCGATTTCATATATCTGAAAACTGTAATAGCCAGCATGATCACCAAAACTGTAAAAAAGGCAATAAAACCGAATTTGTATCTTTTTATAAATTCTTTCATCGTATTTCGGTTTTAATAGATAAATACTTTTGATCCAACAGGTAGCGTGGTGTAAACTGCTTCAAGATCGTCGTCGAGAAGCCTTACACATCCGTGGGTTACAGGCGAACCAATCAATCGCTGATAAAGTGTTCCGTGAATCATATATCCGTCACCCAGTTTCAGTGCATAATCTCCAAGTACATTCGGTTCGCGGCGCGAAGAATGTCCGGGTGGGGGTACAGGCAATCCTTCTTCAATAAAAGCCCAGTCGGGTTTGGTCCATACCGGGTTAGTCACTTTATTTTGTACTGTCATTACGCCTTTTGGCGTTTCGAAGGTGAAGGATTTTGTACTGTCAACCTCAAGGTGAATAAAACTACCCGTTGAGCAACGACCCTGTCTGATTATCTGGTTGTTTTTATACAACTCAAATGTGTTGTTGGTGGTATTGATAATGAGAAATGCATTGCCGGGTGTTAATCGCTGAGTTCTTTTATTCAAAGCATCAAGCTTTTTATTTAAAGCTTTTATTTCATTTTCTCGGTTCAATGAAGTGGTATCGGTGTTTGCAGTCTTGCTTAATTCTGCCTGGTATCTGGCAAACTGCTTTTCGGGAATCGTGTTTACATTGACATAAGCAAATAACACAATTATTGCTGCAATTGCCGCAACAAACAGAATCCAGATGAGTATAGTTTTTACCTTTTCCATTTTTTAATTTAAGTAATCTTCAAGTGGTTGTCGCGAACCAACAATAATTACAGGAGTATTAACACTGCAATTGCTGAAAACAACATCCATTTCCTTGTTTTCGAGTGCAACGCAACCATCGGTCCAGTGAACACTTTTTCCACCATCTCCATGAATTTCGATTAATCCGCCAATACCAGTTCTTCTCGAGATTTCGCCCGATTTCACCATTCTGTCATATCTTTTCTGGTCATCACTGTTAGGGTAATTAATGAGCAATGCTTTGTAATATCGGGTTCTCGACTGGTTTTTTTTGTCGATTACCTTATAAATACCTTCCGGAGTTGCTTTATCGCCGGCGTACATTTTATCACCCATCCAGCTTTTACCAAATTCGGCCGGAAACGATTTGAATTCTTTTCCGCCTTTCAGAATGTAACATGTCGATTGTAACTTATCGACCAAAATAACAGTCTGACCTTTTCCTGAAAGACTGTATGCGAGTTTTGTGTTTTTCTCCCAAGAGGGATAATTTTTGTAAAACTCTACCAACTTAATATGTGCAGCCTTTTCAGCAGTGGTTATGCCTTCCGATGCTTTTTTTGTAAGCTTGGCTGCCTCCTGCAGGTTGTTTTTTTCAAATTCAATCTGTGCTTCAAGAAATCGTGTTTTACCCCGGTGAAACGATCGGTGTACTGATTGTCCTAATGCCAGATGCTCGTAGTATTTTTCAAATTTTGTTATTTGCTTTTTCAGCGTAGCCAGCTCCGTTTCAACCCTGTTTTGAAGTTTATCTTTTACCGATTTTGCTTCGTTACCTGCATTAGTCGATTTGTTAATCGATTTAAGGGCGAGATCTCTAGTTAAGGCATAATCTCTGAAAATAAATAATTTGCTGTTTTGGGTTTCCCATTCTTTCATCGACCATTTATACAGTCGTTCGGCTTCGCGTAATGTTTCGCTTGCATAACGCCCAGCCTTTTTATTTTTAGCTGATGCCAGTGATTCGCGTGCACGTGAAATTTCTTCAACAGGAGGTTTGTTTGTTACATAAACATAAACCGAATACCCAATGAAAATAACCAGTGCAGCAAAAAAAAGATAAGTGAAAAGCGAGATTATTTTTCTGACCTTCATAAAAAGCATTAAAAAAGCCGGGGTTTTTAGCCCCGGCGTTTCTTATTCCGAACTACTAATTATTAGTATTTAATTTTAGCTTTGTCCAAAACTGCTTTCAACTCAGTGTTGATTTCAGTAGCTTTCTGCTGAGCAGCGTTGATTTTTGTCTGAGCACCAAGGAGGTCACCAGCTGCGAGTAAACCATCAACTTCACCTACTGAAGTAGTGATACCAGCCAGGTCAACTTTAATGGCTTCGATAGCTTCTTTTCCTTCTTTGCCTTTTGGAGCTTTTGCAACTAAAGCGTTGTTTTCTTCCAATAAAGCGGCAACAGCGGTTTGAGCAGTAGCAACTTCAGTTTTGATTTCTTCTTTTCTTACTTCGGTTTTGGCAACCAATTCAGTAGCGTTAGTTGTAATAACAACTAATTTTTCTTTTGATTTACCGTAGCTTTTGAAAAGTTTTGAGCTCTGAGCTTCGATTTCAACCATTACGGCGTTTAATGAATCCTGAACTGCAAGAAAATCAGCTTCTACATACTTGTCAGCCTGAGCAGCTTTTGCTTGTTCAAGAGCAGCTTTAGCTGCATCAATTTCAGCCTGAGGAGCTTTTGCACAGCTTGTGAAGATAAGAGCTGCAGCAACGATCGACATTACATAAAAAATCTTTTTCATAATTCTAATCACTTTTTTTGTTAATATTTATTTGTTTGAATGCATTTTCAACTTTCATTCATCTATTTTGACGGAGGGTTATTAAGAAGTAACATTTTGAATCAAAAAAAATATGTAATTTTCCGAAAAATTTCCGTAAGTCGCATTCTTTTGGTATATGAATAAACTGAAGTTGAATCATTTAGCTGATGAACTAATAGTTGAAAAAATAATTAAAGAAGGTAAAAAAGAACTCTACCGGACGCTTTATGACCGTTATTTTCCGAAAGTAAAGGACAAATGCTACAGTTTTTTAAAAGATAAGCAAAAATCGGAAGAATTTGCCATTGATATTTTGAGCAAAGCTTTTGAGAAGCTTCATAGCTTTCAGGGAAAATCATCATTCTCCTCATGGTTATATTCTATCACTTATAATACTGTAATCGATTATCTCAGAAAAAAGAAACAATTACACTATCCCAACTGGAACCAGGAAAACGAACTTCCCGAAATTATTGATGAAACAGGAGCTGATATTACTGAAATCAGTTATGAAAACCTGTTACTTGTATTTGAAAAAATTCACCCTGAAGAAAAGGCACTTTTAATGATGAAATATCAGGATTCGTTGCCTATCAGAGAAATTGCAGTTTCGCTTTCAACCAGTGAGGATGCTGTAAAAATGCGTCTCAAAAGAGCAAGGTCGAGGGTGGTGTATTTGTATTTTAAAATGTTTGGCATTGAATAAGGCTGTTACTTTTTGAATTTTAACCGTCTAAAAAGTTGAAGCAAAAACAGAAGCGATTAATTAAAGTTGTTTTTACTGCCGATTGATAAGTTTAATGAGCCAAGAAACCTGATGAAATTTCCCTTTTCAAAAATATTTAGAAACCACAAGAAAAATATCCCTGGAATTGTGGAAAAAAAACTGATCGATATCTTTCCGAAAGCAAAAAATATTGATTGGGAGCGAAAAGATGAACTTTTTGAAGCCATCTATTATTTAGAAGAGGTTGAACACATCGCCCAATTCACAGAAACAGGCGAACTTATTCAATACAAAAAAAACCTCTGGCCTGATGAGTTACCGGAGATTTTGAAAACCGAAGGAGGCAAATTTGGTGAAATTATGAATGGTATTGTAATTTACCGGGGAACCGACCTTTTTTACGAAATGATTGTCAGAAACGAAAAACTTGACAGGTATGAGTTTTTGTACGATACAGATGGGATTCTGATTAGTTCGGCACTTTTGTAATTCTTTTACAATCCGGAAAATACAACTCTGATCATCAAAATTTTTCCAATTCACTTTTATCATACTCCTATTTAGTTGTTACATTTTCTATCAACTCAAATAAATCTGTTACAATACTATCACGTTTAAAATTTTCCTATACAACTATTTTGTGTTGACTGTCAGGTTGTTCAAGCCAGTTGATGCCTTGAAGCCTGGGTGCTGTAACTATTTTTTTCTTAGCCCATTTCTGGTTTTTAATAATAGCAACTGCTGCCATATCGAAAAGCGCACGCGATGGCGGTTTACCATGCATTTCGGCATGTTCAAAAAGATTAGCCGAATATTTGCCAAAACAATTGAATGTTCCACCGTGGCGACCAGTGACTGCAATTTCGCTTTTCAGACCTTTTCCCGTTAAAAATTTGCTTACATCTTCACGGGTTACTGTTACTGCCGCGGTACCCGAAGGTTCGCCGTACCTTACAGTTACCATTTCGAACGGAACGCCGGACTCAATCACCGGGTTAACCGAAGTCGTATCGTTATCAAGGTTATACTCACCCGGGCCAGGATTATTTGAGCCGAGCAAAACCACCCTGATTTTATTTGCGATTTCAGGTTTTTTTTTAATGGACAGGGCAATATTTGTGAGCTTTCCAACCGGAACAAGCACTAGTTTTTCGTCCGTCATTTTCAGGGCTTCCTGAATGATAAAATCAACGGCTGGTTTTCCGTCGAAAACAGAATCAGAAATGAAGGGAACGATTTGGGCATAACTTTTATAGGCTCCTTTTAAAAGCGGCATTTTATTTTCCAGATGAAACAGCTGAATTACACGTAGCGCTTCATCATACTGTCCCTGAATACCATCGCCGTTTCGGGTGTTGTATACTGTAACGCCAACCACATCAAAAACTTCTGTGTTAAGAAAAGCGTAAGCCAGCGCATGCTGGTCGTCGAGTTCGTTATTGGCGTCCGAATCAATTAAAATCTTAATCCGTGTCTGTTCAACAAGTTTCTGAGTTTGCTGGCAAGCAGAAATCAGAATTAAAATAGTATATGAAATTAACTGCAAATATAATTGGCGCTACCGGACTGGTTGGTAAACAACTGGTTCAGCAACTGCTGAATGACGAAAAATTTGATAAAGTACGGATTTTTTGTCCGTCGCGAAACCGGACTGAAACATCCGAAGCTGGAGCAACTGATTGTTGATTTTGCAAATACAGAAACCTGGGAAAAACAACTCACCTGCGATGTTTTGTTCTCGGCTTTGGGAACCACTTTGAAACAGGCTGGCGGCATGCAAAAACAGTACGAAATTGATTTTACCTTCAACCTGAATTTTGCGCAAAAAGCAAAAGAAAATGGAATTAAAAATTACGTTTTGGTGTCGTCGGTAGGTGCCAATTCAAAATCGGGTATTTTTTTATACCCGCATGAAGGGAGAACTGGATGAGGCTGTAGCAAAAATCGGGTTCAGCAACCTGGCGATTCTGCGGCCTGCTTCGCTAAACGGGCCACGCGAAAACCGTCGTGTGGTTGAAGAAATCTCCGTGCCAATTCTCAGTATGCTGACCCGATTTACGATGAAAAATTATCGACCCATCAGCGGCGAAACAGTCGCAGAAGCCATGATTACTGGGGCGTTGAACAGAAACAAAAACAAAACCATTTGGGAGGGTGCCGAGGTTTTTAACCTCGCTGCTGAAAAGTTGTAATTTATGTTAGCACACGGCTACGGGCTTTTGCGTGCATCCCCTATGTGCCGAGTGGTGATATCAGGGAACTACGGACGTATATGAGGTTCAAGCGAGAACCATAAGGAAATAGTATCTTCTCATATCCAGCATATGCAAAAAGCCATGGATTTGATGGACCTAAAACTGAAAAACGTAATCGACCAGTTGCATGGAGTTTCAGGGCAAAGAATAGTTCAGGCTGTTTTGAATGGTGAAAGAAACGCAAACAAACTTGCAAATCTTTGTGAAACATTTATTTTAAAGAAGAAAAAAGAACAAGTAGTAAATGCGTTAAAAGGAAGTATTAAGGAAGAGTATGTTTTTATGCTCAAACAAGCTTTTCAGGCATATCAATTTTATCAGTCAAAAATAAATGAGTATGAAAAAAGATATAAATAATTAATACAAAAAAATCTAACAAAAAATGCAAGACTAATTGGCTTCCAGCTAATTGCAACTTAATGTCATTAGCAGCAGCGAAGTCGAAGGGTGTTCGAAATTACTTTCTTTTGATTTTATTCTTAACTAAAAGATCATAGGCTTGTAATCTGTGAATCAGTGGCATAAAATGTCTGAAAATGCCACAGATTCACAGATTCACAGATTTTTAATTTATAGATTTTGTGGCGGAGAAGTGCTTGAAAACTGGTTTTAAACCCTGATTAAAATCCTAAAAACCAACGTTTTGTTTTTCTAAATTTAACCAAAACCAAAAGTCAGACATCATGGCAAAAATCAGCAAATCAGAAGCACTGAAATACCACATGGACGGGCGTCCCGGAAAAATTGAGGTAGTTCCCACAAAACCTCACAGTACACAACACGACCTTTCGCTGGCATACACGCCGGGAGTGGCGCAACCTTGTCTCGAAATCCACAAAAATGTAGATGATGTGTATAAATACACATCAAAAGGAAATCTTGTGGCGGTGATTTCTAATGGCACAGCAGTTTTAGGATTGGGCGATATCGGGCCCGAAGCAGGGAAACCTGTTATGGAAGGGAAAGGGTTGTTATTTAAGATTTTCGCCGATGTCGATGTTTTCGATATTGAAGTAAACGAAAAAGACCCGAAAAAACTGATTGAGGTGGTGAAGGCCATTGCTCCTACTTTTGGAGGAATCAACCTCGAAGACATCAAAGCGCCCGAATGTTTTGAGATTGAAGAGACTTTGAAAAGAGAGCTGAATATCCCGGTTTTTCACGACGACCAGCATGGTACAGCCATTATTTCGGCAGCGGGATTGATTAATGCGCTGGATATTAACGGTAAGAAAATTGACGAAATAAAAGTGGTGGTGAATGGTGCCGGGGCAGCCGCCATTTCGTGTATCAAATTGTACATCAGTTTGGGTGCAAAACCCGAAAATGTGGTGATGCTCGACAGCAAGGGCGTGTTAAACAGCAGTCGAACCGATTTGAACAGCGCAAAAAAACAATTTGTAACCACCCGCAATATTTCAACTTTGGAGGAAGCATTTGTCGATGCCGATGTTTTTTTGGGTTTGTCAGTGGGGAATGTGGTCTCCAAAAAAATGATTCGCTCTATGGCCAAAGACCCCATTGTTTTTGCGATGGCGAACCCAACGCCCGAAATCAGTTACGAGGATGCAACGTCAACAAGAGAAGATATAATTATGGCAACTGGACGCAGCGACTATCCAAACCAGATAAATAATGTACTTGGGTTTCCTTTTATTTTTCGTGGGGCGCTCGATGTACGCGCAACCACCATCAACGAAGAGATGAAAATTGCCGCTGCCAATGCACTGGCAAAACTTGCCAAAGAGTACGTACCAGAGATGGTTGCCAAAGCCTATAACCTGCAGAATATCGTTTTCGGACGAAATTATATCATTCCGAAACCACTTGACCCACGGCTGATAACCACGGTTTCGGTGGCAGTTGCAAAGGCGGCGGTAAACTCAGGTGTGGCACGGAAACCGATTAAAAACTGGTCGGCTTACAAACAGGAACTTACCGAAAGAATGGGTTTCGACAATAAATTGGTGATGAACATCAGACAAAAAGCACGACAGGAGCCAAAACGCATTGTTTTTGCCGAAGGTGATAATTTCAGAATTTTAAAAGCAGCACAGTTTGTTTACCGCGAAAAAATAGCCAACCCGATTCTGCTTGGCGATGCCGCGAAAATCAGGGCGATCATTAAAGAAAACAAAATGGAGCTTGGAGATGTGCCGGTGATTGATGTTTACAAAGATGTTTCGACTGAAAAGCGCGAACAGTTTGCAAAGCTTTTGTACGAAAAAAGGAAACGGAAAGGGATGACGTGTGATGAGGCGCTTGAGAAAATGTACAACCGCGACTATTATGGTGCAATGATGGTTGAAACAGGCGAAGCCGATGCTTTTATCTCGGGTTTTACCCGCAGGTATGCCGACACCATCAGGCCGGCGTTGCAGGTGATTGGCGTGCGGGAAGAGTTCAACCACATTGCCGGGATGTATGTGATGCTCACCAAAAAAGGTCCGTTATTTTTGGCCGATACAACAGTTAATATGAACCCTTCAGCACAGGTGTTAGTCGATACTACCTTGCTGACCGCAGCCGAAGTAAGGCGATTTAGTCTTGAACCAAAAATTGCTATGCTTTCGTATTCCAATTTTGGCGCGCACAAAGGGCAGGGGAGTCCGGGTACTGTGAAAGAAGCCGTTCGAATGTTACAGGAAAAATATCCCGATTTGCTTGTGGATGGAGAAATGCAGGCCAATTATGCGTTAAACGGTAAATTGCGAGCCAAAAGATTTCCGTTTAACAAATTGAGCGATGCCGATGCCAACACACTCATTTTCCCAAACCTGAGCTCAGGCAATATTACCTACAAGGTTTTACAGGCAGTGGGTGTGGCCGAATCCATTGGCCCAATACTGATGGGAATGAAAAAACCTGTGCATATTTTGCAACGCGACAGTTCGGTTCGGGAAATCATCAACATGGTTGCAATCGCGGTAATTGATGCACAATCGGGCAATTTGTAATCATGTATAAATGTCGTTTAGTTAGCAAAACAGACTTCGACTACGCTCAGTCTGACAGTCACCCTGAGCGTAGTCGAAGGGTGATTTCAATTCAGATTCATCAGCTTTATTTCTGGCTAAACGACATTGAATCATGTATCATTAAACTTGAAAAGCCATTGATTTCGAAGTGGCTTTTCAAGTTTATTACAAATTGCAGGTTAAAACCCCACACCAAAACCTACACTGAAGAAAGGTTCCCAGTCGCTGTAAGGCGAATCTTCGTTTTGCAAAACATCGAACAGCACCTCGGCAGTAACCCATGTATTTCTCGAAATGGGCTGACTGATTCCACCTCCCAAAAACAGGAAGGGGACCCATTCCCGCTCATCATGGCCATCGGTATAAAACAGTTTATAATTTATGGCTGAGTATTCGGTGTGTGCATACAATCGCTGAGTTACCCTGAGCCGGGTAAATAAACTGAACCCGTAATTACTGCCCGAATATTCTTCCTCATATCTTTTATCACTGATATATTCGTATGACAATTTTCCACCCACGGATAAGCGAGGTGTTAATTTATATCCAACCAAAGGTTCGATACCAATCACGGTGTAACCGCCAAAAGTTGCATTTACATAACCTCCGAAATAGAGTTTATTCTGGTTGATTACCGGTTTTTTAGCCGGTTGTACCGATGGTTGCGATTGCTGAACAGGCACGGTTTGTTGCTGTGGCTTTTCCACGAAGAAAACAGTATCAACTCTTACTTTTTCTACCACCACAGTATCTGTTTTAACGGCCGGCAGCGCTGTATTTTCCTGCGCATTCACTGTTACGCCAATCAAAATTGTCAGTATCAACAAAAAGGTTGTTTTCATTTTTTTCATTTTCATAATTGAGCTTAATTAGCATTGAAACATTTTTCAAAACAGATAGTTTAGTTCAGTGTAGTTCAAATTCTCATTTCGGTATTTCGAAAATTATCAAACAGAATAAGGATGCCTGTTTCGGTCTGAACAACCCGTGTTAAAGTTATTCAATGCAGCGTGAAATTAAAAATCGCAGTGTTTTATTTTAAAATTTGGATAAATGCTGAATTTAAATCGGTTTTCTGAAAACTTTCTGACGATTCAAAATGTTTAGCCGTCATAAAAACCAGTATTGACAATCAATCAGGAGCTTTAAATCAGTAAACGAAAATATGTATGCCAGTAAATATTCCTGAAACAGCGCAAAAAAGAATTGTAATAATCGGGGCAGGATTTGCCGGACTTAAATTGGCCCAGAAACTTATCGGCGCTGGTTATCAGATTGTGATTGTCGATAAAAACAACTACCACCAGTTTCAGCCATTGTTTTATCAGGTAGCCACGGCTGGTATCGAGCCGAGTTCCATTCTTTTTCCGCTGAGAAAAATATTTCAGAAGCAAAAAGACGTGTATATCCGAGTAGCCGAAGTGTATTCAATTGATACTGAAAAAAAGGAACTCCAAACCAGCCTCGACACGGTTTGGTACGATTACCTGGTAATTGCCACCGGTGCGAGTTCCAATTTCTTCGGAATGAGAAATATGGAAGAATTTGCCATCCCCATGAAATCGGCTTCAGAAGCAATGGCCATGCGAAATAGGCTGCTCCAGACATTTGAAAAAGCAGTGACGCTGCGCGACCAGAATGTGAGGAAAGCACTGATGAATATTATTGTTGTTGGAGGAGGTCCAACTGGTGTTGAAGTGGCCGGAGCCATTGCCGAAATGAAAAAATTTGTGTTGCCAAAAGATTACCCGGACCTCAATTTTGATTTAATGCAAATTACCCTGATTGAAGGTTCCCCATCGCTTCTGAACGGAATGTCGGCACATGCTTCGGAAAAGGCGCTTTATTATTTGGGCGAAATTGGCATAAAAGTGATGCTGAATACAAGGGTAAAAGATTATAACGGAGACACGCTAACGTACGATGACGATAAAAAAATAGAAACACAAACAGTGATTTGGGCAGCCGGAATCAGCGCGATTGTGCCCGACGGGTTGCCTGTTGAATTGATTAGTCGCGGCAACCGGATTTTGGTTGATGAGTACAACCACATTAAAGGTTACGACGATGTTTTTGCCATTGGCGATGTGGCGCTGATGCCGACCGAAGATTATCCGAATGGTCACCCCCAGGTGGCGCAGGTCGCTATTCAGCAAGGGATTAATCTGTCACGTAATTTGATTTTACTGAAAAGAAAAAATTCGATAACCCCATTTAAATATATCGACCGCGGCTCAATGGCGACCATCGGCCGCAACCATGCTGTTGCCGATCTTTCATTCATCAAATTCAGCGGTTTTATCGCCTGGCTTACCTGGATGTTTGTTCACCTGATGGCCATTGTAGGCGTAAAAAACAGGCTTTTGATTTTTATCAACTGGATGTGGAATTACCTTACTTACGACCAAAGTCTGCGACTGATTTTATGGGCAGCAAAAAAAGACCCCAACAAAGTGATTTCGCCTTTGGACCGGAAATAGCAATTTCAAATTCAATCTGTTGTTGGCTAAACAGATTCGTTTTGTATTTTTACATCATCAGAAAATTTGTTATTGATTTTACCGCAAAAAATTGCAGATTATGACACTACTTATTGATGTTCAGTGTAATAAGGGAGACTTTATATTGGAATTGATTAATAATTTTCCATTTGCCAAAGCCAGGGCGATATCTCCGGCTAAAGCCCACCTGTTAAATGAATTTAAAGAGGCGGTTGACAATCTTAATTTGGTAAAACAGGACAAACTGAAACCAAGGCCTGCAAAAGAACTTCTCGATGAACTTATATCAGAATGAATATCGATAAATACCCATCGAAACTGCTTGAAAATGCGGTAAACGAATTTTCGAAACTGCCCGGAATTGGTCGCAAAAGCGCGCTCCGGCTTGTGTTACACCTTTTACGACAGGACACAGAAACAGTGAATTATTTTGGCAACAGCATCATTCAGTTGCGCAACGAAATAAAACACTGCCGTATTTGCTACAATATTTCGGATACCGACACCTGTTACATTTGCGGCAATCCGACCCGCAACAACAGTGTCATTTGTGTGGTTGAAAACATCCGAGATGTAATGTCGGTTGAAAATACACACCAGTTTAATGGGTTGTACCACGTTTTGGGTGGAATTATTTCGCCCATGGATGGCATCAGTCCGGCCGAACTCGAAATCGATTCGCTCGTGAAAAGGGTCGATCAGGGAGAAATTACAGAAATCATTCTTGCACTTTCAACCACCATGGAAGGCGACACCACCAACTTTTACATTTACCGCAAACTAAAAGACAAGCCTGTGCGAATTACCACGCTGGCACGCGGCGTTTCTGTGGGCGACGAACTGGAATACACCGACGAGGTAACACTTGGCCGCTCGCTTGCCAACCGTGTTCCATACGAAAGTTCAATCGGAAAATAATCATTCTTAAATCAGAAACAGCCAATTTTTTCGTTTAACAAAAATGAATAATTACATTTGGGTTAATTAATAAACTTTTAAGGTTTTTTTTTGACTTCAGACTTCGGTCTCCGGTCTTCCGACTCTTTTAACTATGAAACTTTCAGTCGTTATTGTCAATTACAACGTAAAGCATTTTCTCGAACAATGCCTGCATGCGGTTTACAAAGCCGCAAAAGGTATCGAAACCGAGATTTTTGTGGTTGACAATAACTCGGTTGACGGTTCTGCAAGGTTTATCCGCGAAAAATTTCCGCATCTCATTTTTATTGGGAACACCGAAAATGTTGGTTTTTCGAGAGCCAATAACCAGGCAATCAGGCTTGCCAAAGGCGAGTTTGTTTTGCTGCTGAACCCCGATACGGTGGTTGAAGAAGACACTTTCAGCAAGGTTATTGACTTTATGGAAACACACCCCGACGCCGGCGGGCTGGGTGTGAAAATGATTGACGGCAAAGGGAATTTCCTGCCCGAATCGAAACGCGGGTTGCCAACGCCCGAAGTGGCATTCTATAAAATGTTTGGAATTTCGAAGCTTTTCCCACACTCAAAACGATTTGGCCGCTACCATCTTTCGTATTTAAGCGAAAGCGAAATACACAGTGTTGATGTACTTGCCGGCGCTTTTATGCTGCTCCGCAAGAAAACGCTCGATAAAACCGGTTTGCTCGACGAAACTTTTTTTATGTATGGCGAAGACATTGATTTGTCTTACCGCATCACACAGACAGGTTACAAAAACTACTATTTCCCCGGAACCACCATCATTCATTACAAAGGTGAGAGCACAAAAAAGGGCTCGCTCAACTATGTGAAGGTGTTTTACAATGCTATGATTATTTTTGCCCGCAAACATTTTTCGGGCGGAAAAGCCGGTATTCTCACTTTCATTTTGCAGATGGCCATCTGGTTCAGGGCGTTTTTAAGTATTCTGAACCGCTTTGTCGTGAAAATATTTCTTCCTGTTTTTGATGCCGCTTTTATTTACCTGGGGTACAGATTTTTTACACCGGTTTGGGAAAATCTGCGCTTTGAACCAGGGCATTTTCCTTCGCATTTTCTGACGATTGCCGTACCTGTTTATATTGTTTGCTGGCTCACGGGAATTTTGTCTTCGGGTGGGTACAAAAAACCGGTGAGCATTTACAAACTGGTTCGCGGCCTGTTTTGGGGAACCATTGCCATTTTGCTGGTTTATTCGCTGGTGAGCGAAGAATACAGGTTTTCGCGCGTGATGATTTTTATGGGTTTTGCCTGGTCGGTAATCTCGCTGGTTGTTTTACGATTGGTTTTTCACGTTCTGAAAATAAAAGGATTCAGGCTCGATTTGAAAAAGACAAAACGCATTGCCATCGCAGGCCACTCAACCGAAGCGCAACGCGTGAAAAAGCTGGTTGAAGATTCACAGATTATGTCGGAACTGGCCGGTTTTATTGCACTCGATGCTACCGATCGTGGCGAAAACTATCTCGGCGAAATACAACAACTCCCCGAAATTATCCGCATTAACCGCATTGATGAGGTAATTTTTTGTGCCGATAATATTCCATCAGCACAGATTATCCGCACCATGCTCGAACTCACACACCTCGATATCGACTATAAAATTGCCCCGCCCGAAAGCATCAGTATCATCGGAAGCAATTCGATACACACAGCCGGCGATTTGTATGTGGTAAACCTGAATTCAATTTCGAAACCTGCCAACAAACGCAAAAAGCGAACTTTTGATGTTGCTCTTGCCCTGTTGCTGCTTGTTTTCAGCCCGTTTTTGATTTGGTTTTACAAAAACAAAAAGCAGTTGTTTCAGTCGTCGATTCATGTTTTAACCGGTAAAAAATCGTGGATAGGGTATTGCCCGAAATTGCCCGATTACAGCAAGCTGCCGCAAATAAAACCGGGAATCCTGAATCCTGCCGACTTGTTCCCCGATGTAACTCAGGATACTGAAAAACTGGAACGCCTGAATATGTTGTACGCCAAAGATTACAGTCTTTTAACTGATGCCGAAATCATTTTTAAAAGCTGGGAAAACTTAGACAGACAAATACAATGAAAAACCACTTGACCTACGGAAAAATCGTCCTTCGTCCGGTTGAACCGGATGATATCGATCTGCTTTACCAGTGGGAAAACAACATGGAAATATGGAATGTAAGCAACACGCGTGTACCTTTTTCCCGTTTCATCCTGGCTGAATACCTCAAAGAGTCGGCAAAAGATATTTACGAAACCAAACAACTGCGGCTGATTATTGAAACCCTGGATGGCACGCCGGTTGGCGCTGTCGATTTGTTCGATTTCGATCCCTATCACATGCGTGCAGGCATTGGGATTCTAATCCACAATGCCGGTAACCGTGATCATGGTTTTGCCGGCGATGCCCTGCAGGTGATGTTTGGCTACGCTTTCAATGTGCTGGGATTAAAACAGCTGTATGCCAACATAGCGGCCAGTAATGATGTTAGCATTCATCTGTTTCAAAAAGTCGGTTTTGCAGTTACCGGAACAAAACTCAAATGGCTGAAATCCGCCAAAGGCTGGGAAGACGAATTGTTGTTGCAGAAAATGTTGTAATGGGTAAGTGAGTAATTGGGTGAGTGAGTGAGTGAGTGATTTAATGGGTGACGTGGTTTCCAAACCGCGTCAGAACTCACAAAGCAGGTGATAAATGTCCTGAAAAGGCATAACTTGAATACCCATAAGTTTTAACGTCGAATCGCTGCCCTGAAAGGGTATAATTTGAATAACTACGGGTTTTAACCCGTGGACGGTGCGCATCCCAAACCCCCTGTCAGTAGTTTGAAACACCGGCCTCTTTTATTTCCAGTGGTTTTTGATTGAAGAATTTCATCATTAAACTGTGATGATGTATATTATTTACAGAAGTTGTTATGATAAATTTCTGATAATTTATATCTTTAGACCTGATTTGAAGAAACCAAAAATGACTCCGCGAATTGCTTTTTCAAATAGAAAACAACCAGTTTTTCACCTCTCATTTTTCAGACAGGCGACAGGCGTTTTGCTTGGACTTTTTTATGCCTTCTGTTTTTATTCAGTTTTATATCTTTTGCGCGAAACTTTCAGGATTCTTTCCCTCACCGAAGACTATAATTTATGGGTGCTTGCGGCTGAAGAAGTTGATTTTTATAATCTGTTCTTTGCTTTTTTAGCCGTTATACTCGGACAATCAGTTTGTTTTATTTTTTGGTTCGACAGGCCAAAAAAAATCTTTGAAAGGGTAAACTTCAGGAAGTCAGCGATAGTGAACGACCAGCGCGCCTTAAACTGGTATTTTTTAAGTTGGTTTTCAAAAATGGCTTTTGTTTTCGGAATAACTTATGGTTTTGTTTTCAGAGGAGAGTTTCTGTCTTTCAGTCTTTATCCCGATTACAATTTTCTTTTTGTATTGATTATCATCTTTTTGTTTTTTCAATCATGGAATACTCTTCGGATTACATTTGTCAGAAAAAGTTACAGGTGGATGCTTGCCTCATTTGTAATTGTTTCGGTGCTTTCATTTGGTTTATCAAGGATTAATCTGGTCGATTATAAAACAATTAACGGCCGTTTATTAAGTAAGAATATTCAATATCAATATAAACTCGATTTGCCTGTATCGGAGGTTTTTGAAAAATCGCATAAAAATAATTTAATGCATAACATTTATGTTGTATGCGATAAAACCGATACAACAAATTTACACCCGTTTATCGTAATTGATAACCAAAAGGTGCCAATCGATAGTCTGGCTTTAAAAATCAGGTCGATACAGGAACTTTACGACAAAATAGAAATACCTTATATCAATTTCAGACTTTGCATTCACCAGTATATCAGGATGGATTTTGTGGAAGAGATTAAAAAAGTGTTGTTGCAAACTGGCATTTCAACGGTTACTTATGCAGTAACACCGGCAGGTTTTAAAACCAAATTCAAAATCGATAAGGTTTCATTTCCTGTTCCGTTGACAGACTCAGAAATAACTGACCCGAAAATCATCGGAAATAAATTTAAGTCTGTCGCCAATTTGCTTTCAATCGATGAATGTGCTGATAGCACACTTTATGTGAATAGTTTGCTGATTGATGGAAGCCAGCTCAAAACGGAAGTGAAATAGACTGTAAGAAATAATCCCGATAATGTGATTGTTTACAGTTTTGCCGGAAACACCTGTTTTGCAGAATACCTCACAGTTGTATCATGCTCTGCAAACGCTGTTCGCGAGTTAAGAGATGAATTTGCATTGGCTGATTATGCTAAAAAATTGATATGCTGAATACTGATGAACGTGAAAAAATATTGAAAAAAATGCCTGTTCGTTTTATTGAACATCAGGTAAAATGAATAACCCGAATATTTCGATTTACGATAATTTTTAACCACTCCGGATTTTATAAATTACAGATTTCATGAAGGCACCAGACATGGCGCTCTGGGCGATTTGTTTGAGTTGTTTACCAACCGCGAATCGTTTGATTTATACAGTTGCCCCAATTGCGGCAAAGTGGAGTTTTTTATACCCGGGAACGATTAAGAAGGCAACTCAACTAACCCCGTTCCCGCTGTACAGGCAACGCCCGGGGAAAGCAGGGATTTCGGGTAAATACGAAAAGCTGTTTTTTGTGTAGTCGATTTCGCAGGCAAAATGCTGTAACCCGTTCGATACAATCACTTCTGCAACTCTCAGCGCCATGTTGTAACGCACCACCTGGTCGAAAGTTTCTTGTGTGATTTTTATTTCGGGCGCTTTAAATTCGGCAATTAAAAGTGGCTGGCCGTTGCGGGTGTAAACCAATAAATCGAACCGGCGCTGCTTCCCGTTCACAACAATCTGCTTTTCAATGGCCATCAGGTTTTCAGGATAGTTTTTTTCTTTTTTCAGGTATTCAATAAAATGCTGACGTACCCATTCTTCGGGAGTTAACACCACGAATTTTTTGCGGATACCGTCAAAAATAAGTGTTCTGTCGCCATCGGTTTTTATTCTGAAATTGTATTCCGGTAAATTCAGCTTTTGCATCGCGTTCAGTTTAAAATTCAATATTAACCAATATTGTTGAAGAAATCTAAAAACGTACATTTGCAGGAAAATGGTTATCCGAATTTATGACGTAAGTATTTTTTTTCAATAATTAAAAGAATGATTTGAGATTAAATATTTTAACAAATTGCCACAGATTCACTGATTAAGAATGTTTCAATAAATTCTATCTGTGAATCTGCGGCATGATTTAATTGTTGATGCGAAAAAAATTAACTACTATAATAACAAAGAATCAAATTTGTAAAACTTCGGTTAAAAACAAATTTGGCTTTTCGGGGAATTAAAACAGATTGTATGAAGACAAAACAGGAGATTGTTGACAACTGGCTGCCGCGTTACACGGGTAAAAACATTGAAGAAATAGGGAAGTATATTTTGCTGACCAATTTTACTTACTATGTGGAGCGGTTTTCGCAAAAATTCAATGTGCCCATTGAGGGAGCCGATAAAAATATGCCCAATGCAACTGCCGAAGGCATCACCATCATCAACTTTGGGATGGGGAGCCCGAATGCAGCCACCATCATGGATTTGCTCAGTGCAATCGCTCCAAAAGCTGTATTGTTCCTTGGTAAATGTGGTGGGCTGAAAAGAAAAAACCAGTTGGGCGATTTGATTTTGCCCATTGCGGCCATCCGTCGCGAAGGAACATCTGACGATTATCTGCCACCCGAAGTTCCGGCATTACCAGCGTTTAATCTTCAGCGTGCAGTTTCGCACGTGTTGCGTAACGACGAGCAGGATTACTGGACAGGAGTGGTTTATACTACTAACCGCCGGGTTTGGGAGTTTGATACAAAGTTTAAAAAAGTACTCTCGAAAACCCGTGCCATGGCCATCGATATGGAAACTGCAACGCTTTTTACCGTTGGTTTTTCGAACCGGATCCCAACGGGAGCGCTGTTGCTCGTTACCGACCAGCCCATGATTTCGAGCGGGGTAAAAACCGCTGCCAGCGACAAAAAAGTAACAACTGAATTTACCGAAATACATATCGATACAGGGATAAAAGCGCTTTGCGAAATCCGCGACAACGGTCTGTCGGTAAAACACCTGAGATTTTAATCATGGAGTTCGAAACCATTCTTCAGAACCTGAAAAAAAAAGTCATCCACCCCATTTACCTGTTGCAGGGGGAGGAACCTTATTACATCGATATTATCTCAGATTATATTGAAAAAAATGTGCTTACGGATGCCGAAAAAGGTTTTAACCAGTCGGTTTTTTATGGCAAAGATTCATCGGTGGTAAACATTGCCGAAAGTTCGCTCCGTTTTCCCATGATGGCGCAACGACAGGTAATTATTGTGAAAGAGGCGCAGAGCCTGCAAAAGATTGAATTACTGGCGCCTTATGCCGAAAAGCCAATGGCATCGACGGTTTTGGTGCTTTGTTACAAATACAAAAACCTGGCTGGAAACACCAAACTGGCAAAAGCGATTAAAAAGAATGGTGTGGTTTTTACCTCCGACAAACTCAGGGATTACCAGATTCCGGGCTGGATTGAAAAGTACCTGAAAGAACGCGATTATTCAATAACTCCGCAGGCGGCGCAACTATTGACTTCGTTTCTGGGCAGCGATTTGGGCAAAGTGGCCAACGAACTCGATAAACTGGTGATTGCAGTTAAGGAAACCAACCGGATTACACCCGAACACATCGAGAAAAACATTGGTGTAAGTAAGGATTTCAATATTTTTGAGCTGCAAAATGCGCTGGGCGAAAAAAACTTTCTGAAAGCCAATCAGATTATCCGTTATTTTGCTGCCAATCCGGGCGAGAATCCGATTCAGCGCACGATTCCACAATTGTTTGGTTATTTTTCGAATTTGTTTGCCATTCATTTTTTAAAGGATAAATCGGAAAGTGCGGTGGCTTCGGCTTTGGGAATGCACCCCTATTTTGCAAAGAATATGATTGCGGCCTCGAAAAAATATACGCCGACAAAACTTTATGAGATTATTGGCATTTTGCGCGAGTACAACATGAAAAGCAAGGGATTGGGCGTTTCCACATTGGTTGATACGGTTGACCTTCAAAAGGAAATGATTTATAAAATTTTACACTGAAATGATTACATACATTCTGATAGCAGTTACAGCAGTGATTTCGTATCTCGCATTTAAAAACCAATCAATGTTCGATAAGCTGCAGTTTAATGCAGCACGGATTATTCATGCAAAAGAGTATTACCGGCTGATTTCCCATGCTTTCATTCATGCCGGCTGGAGTCACCTCATTGTAAACATGTTTGTACTTTACTTCTTTGGCCGTGGCATTGAACAGTATTTTGAATACTATTTCGGAAACAAAGCCACAGCTTATTATCTGCTGCTGTACATTGGTGGAATCCTGGCCTCCAATCTCTGGAGTCTGATAAAACACCAGAACAACTATTACTACAAAGCAGTTGGGGCTTCGGGCGCAGTTTCGGCAGTACTTTTTGCCTTTATTTTTCTGAACCCGTGGGAGAAACTTTACTTTTTTGCTGTTATCCCGGTTCCCGGAATTTTGTTTGCGGTGGGTTACCTGTTTTATTCGTACCAAATGGGCAAAAGAAGCAACGATAATGTGGCGCACGATGCACATTTGCTTGGCGCATTATTCGGATTTATTTACCCGGTTGTGCTCAAACCTTCCTTGTTTGGTCAATTTATCGACCAGTTATTCAGTGTTTTGTAACATAACCGCTCAGTTTTAATATTGAAGATGGACAGTTTAATTGCTGACGGAGAAATTTTAAAGCGTACAGAATACATACCTTTCAGGTATGAAAATTCGGTTGTTTTAACCCAAAAAATCTGGTTTGGTCACGGTGGAATTCCCTTGTTTTCTGAAAATATTGCAACAGTAAATCAGCAACTCGGTATTTTAAATGCACCTGTGCCACCGTTGTTTTATAACGAAAAAGAACTTTTCAGAATCACCAAGCGGCTTTTAAACCGGATGCGTTATTTTCGTTCGGGAATTATTACGCTCAATGTTTTTGCCGGAGAATCCGTAACCAATTTTCATCTCACTGCCGAAGCCTCCGACGCGTTTACATTTCCGGTATCAAAGCAGGGTATCATGCTCGGTTTTGCAGAACAGGTGAAGTTCAGTAAAAACAGGTTGTCACATTTTGCATTTTATAACCTGCCCCTGTGGAAAACCACGGTAACCGAAATCGAAAAATCAACCTTCAAAAACGTTGTGTTTTTAAACGAAAACGGTTTTGTTACCGATTGTATAGGCACTAATATTTTCGGGGTGAAACGGGGTGAACTGATTACACCGTCAATCGAAACCGGTTGCTACACAGATGTTTTGCGTTCGCATATTATCGGTGTATCTACTGATATGTCGCTTAAAATTGTTGAATCGGCAACACTGCGGAAGGAAGAACTGGTACAAATGGATGAGATTTTTATTGCTTCGGAAGCCAGCGGTATTGAGTGGGTGATGGGAATTGGTAACAAGCGGTATGTGCGTGCGACATCAGATTTGATTCAGGTGCAGCTTGATCAGAAATTAAAAGATCTTGCGCAGCAAACAACTATTTAGCTGCCCACCTGAAAACAAAAAGGGCTATTCCGCTATAAAGTAAATTGGGTATCCACATGGCCAGCATCACCGGCACGTTACCACTGATGGCAAAAACAGTTACCACCTGCATAAACATGATGTAGGAAAAGCTGAGCGCCAGTCCAAGCCCGAGGTGAAATCCAAGACCACCTTTTATTTTTCGCGAAGCAAGTCCAACCCCAATTAACGTAAGAATAAAAGTCGAAAAAGGCGTTGACATCCGCCGGTGTTTTTCAATTTCCCATTCCACAGTATTTACCCCGCGCGATTGCATGCGGGTTATTTCTTCGATAAGTTCCGGTGTCGGATAGGTTTCCATTTCATTCTTCTTTACCCTGAATTCTTCAGGTTTCATGTTGAGTGTTGTATCAATCCGATACCCTTTTTCAAGTATTTCGTATTCTTCGAGAATGGTTCGTTTCCAGTAATTGTTGATTACCCATTTGCTCGTTTCCTTGTCCCAGCGGATATTGTCGGCTGTAAGCTTTTCAACGAGTCTGGCTCCCTCAAATTTTTCCATCGTAAAATTATTCCCGATATCATTCTGGTTGTAACTTCTGATGTAAATATAAACGCCGGGCTCAATCTGCCGGTGAATATCACGCTCCACACCGGGTTTTGCATTTTCAATATTTTTAAGTCTGAAGTCGTTCATGGTTTTCGTTGCTGGCGGAATAACAAAATTACCCAGCGAGAAACTGAATAGGGCAAGTATTAATGCCGAGGCCATGTAAGGAAGCATCAGCCTGAGATAGGAAACCCCACTGCTGAGAATGGCAATGATTTCGGTATTGTATGCCATTTTCGATGTAAAATAAATTACAGCGATAAAGGTGAAAAGCGGGCTGAAAAGGTTGGCAAAGTAGGGGATGAAGTTGAAATAGTAATCGAAAATTATTTCCTTTACGGGTACTTCTTTCGAGAGAAATTCATCGAGATTTTCGGACATGTCGAATACCACGGCAATGCTCAGAATAAGTGCGATTGCGTAGAAGAAAGTTCCGAGGAACTTTTTGGTAATATAGAAATCGATGGTTTTGTAATACTTCATTGCGACAGTTTACAAACGGTGATTTAACTTATGAACCATTTCGTTTTTCCATGTTTCAAAATCTCCGGCTATAATTTTTTGCCTTGCAGTTTGTACAAGCCAAAGGTAAAAGGCAAGGTTGTGCTGGCTGGCAATTTGCGCACCCAGCATTTCGTTCGAAATAATGAGGTGGCGTAAATATGCTTTGGAGTACTGGTCAACAAACGAAGTTCCGTTTTCGTCGATGGGAGAGTGGTCGTTTTCCCATTTGGCGTTGCGGATATTTATTTTTCCTTCGCTGGTGAATAACATCCCGTTTCGTCCGTTGCGGGTGGGCATCACACAATCGAACATATCCACACCGCGCTCAATGGCTTCAAGAATATTTACCGGTGTGCCTACTCCCATCAGGTAACGGGGCCGGTTTTGCGGCAAAATGCCGTTCACCACTTCTATCATCTCATACATCACTTCTTCTTTTTCGCCAACTGCCAACCCGCCAATGGCATATCCATCGGCATTAAAAGTCTGTACATGTTCGGCTGCAATGCGGCGTAAATCGGGGTAGGCACTACCCTGAACAATGGGGAAAAGGCTTTGGTGATAACCATATTTTGGTTCGGTTTTGCCGAACTGCACAAAACATCTTTCGAGCCAGCGTTGCGTAAGTTCCATCGCCTTTTTTGCGTAAGCGTGGTCAGAATCACCCGGTGCACATTCATCAAAAGCCATAATGATATCGGCCCCAATGGTACGTTGAATATCCATCACACCCTCGGGGGTAAAGAGATGGTACGAACCGTCGATGTGTGACTGGAATTTTGCTCCGGCTTCAGAAAGTTTGCGGATGTCGCCCAGCGAAAAAACCTGGAATCCGCCACTGTCGGTAAGAATTGGGCGATCCCAGCGGTTAAATTTGTGCAGGCCGCCGGCTTTTTCAATCACATCCATTCCTGGGCGAAGGTAAAGATGGTAGGTGTTGCCAAGGATGATCTGGGCTTTAACATCATCTTTCAGGTCGCGGGTGTGAATCCCTTTTACCGTTCCGGCAGTGCCCACCGGCATAAAAATCGGCGTTTCAATCTGGCCGTGGTCAGTAGTGATAATACTTGCGCGTGCGCCCGATTTTACTGATACTGCCGTTAATTCAAAATTCATTATTCTTTTACTTTCAAGCGCGCAAATATAACGATTATGATTGAATTGAACGGGAAACGCTCACTCGCAGGGCTGTTAATAAAATGTAACATGACGTTCAAAAAATAAAGCCGGGTTAGGCGATTGTTGCCTTTAAAGTTTCGATTTTTGGCACGGCAAATTATCTCATTTTATCAAACAGAATGATTCAACAATATCTCGATACACTTCTCGGATTACAAGGGTACAAACTGGCTCTGGCCATGGTTTTTGCTGGCTTTTTCCTCATCCGCATTTTATATCTTTTTTTCTTTACAGGGCGTATTTTATTTCGCAAAAAACCTGTTACTGCCCAGCCGGTTCCGCTGTCGGTAATTTTTACAGTTCGAAACGAGGAAGAGCGACTGCGAAACAATCTGCCCCCGATTCTTTCGATAAACGGGGTTGAATTTGAAGTAATTGTGGTTGACGATGTATCGCAGGATAACACGTTACAGGTGTTGGGGATGATGCGCGAACGCAGCGACAGGCTGAAGTTTTCGATGTTGCACCAGGAAACCCGGTACTCGGTGAAAATGGCTCAGAACATTGCCATAAAAGCATCGGGGTACGATTGGATTTTACAGGCGCCGATTACCTACGAGGGAGCCACTGCCGATTGGATTTCAGGTATTTCCGGTGCTCTTGCCGAAGGGAAAAATGTGGTAATTGCCTATTCGGGCGTTGTTCCTGGAAGCGGCGGTGCACGGCTTTTTTACCGCATCGAAAACTTTTTGCTTTTCACCAAAAGTGTGGGTTTTATTCTTAACGGACTACCGTTTGTTTATGCCGAAGAAAATGTGGCTTTCGAGAAAAAAAAGTATTTCGAAATCGGGGGGCACGGACTTAAAATTAACGAGCCTTTTGTCAATCTCGAATTGCTGATTAATTATTTCATCAGTAAAAAGAACACCAGCATTTTGTTTCAGTCATCAACCGCCATAAAAAAAACCGAGCCGGTTAGGTGGCATGACTATTTCGATTTGTTGAAAAAAAGCATCCGTATCGAAAAGCATCTTTCCGTGTCGCGTAAATCGATGCTCGCTTTTGATGAAATAACCCAATTGCTTTATCTGCCATTTCTGGTGGTTGTATCCATATTGCTTTTTAATTTATGGCCGTTTTTCGGAGCATTGATATTCATTCAGTTAATTGCGAGGATGGTTATCATAAAAATGCTGCTGAATCGTTTGAATGAACGCAAAATATTCATACCTTCGTTAATATACGATTTGGCGATACCTTACTTTAAATTTTTCCATCGCTGGTTTTTTAATCAGAAAGGGCAAAAACAAAAATGGAAGATCAAGGTTTAAAATTATCGGAGAAAGCGCTGCAGGATTATGCACTAGTACAAAAGGCACTTCAGGGCAATGAAAAAGCATTTGCCCGGTTATTGAGCCGTTACAAAGACACCATTTATTTCATGCTGCTGAAAATGCTGAACAACCGCAGCGACGCCGAAGACCTTACCATTGAAGCCTTTGGAAAGGCATTTAAAAATCTGCATCAATACTCGCCAACCTACGCATTCAGTACCTGGCTTTTTAAAATAGCATCAAATAACTGTATCGATTTTCTTCGTAAACGAAAGGGAGTCACTGTTCCGCTCGAAAACGACGACGATCAGCCCGAACTTAGTGAAGCAGCAAGAATAAAATCAAAAGACCTGAATCCGGAGGAAAAACTGATAAGAAAGCAAAAGGCGATTTTATTGCACAAAGTGGTTCGCAGATTAAAACCTCATTACCAAACGCTTGTCGAACTCAGATATTTCCGCGAAATGTCATACGAAGAAATTGCCCGGGAACTTGATTTACCGCTCGGTACAGTAAAAGCACAGCTTTTCAGGGCACGGCAAATGCTTTTTAAGTTGATTGAAAGCACCGAAATGAACGAATATCTTTAAATAATCAGATGGATATTATTGCCAAATATTTCCCCAAACTCGACGAATTGCAAATTGCGCGGTTTGTACAACTGGAGCCGCTTTATGCTGAATGGAATGCTCAGATAAACGTTATTTCGCGCAAGGATTTTGAAGGATTTTATGAGCGGCATGTGCTGCATTCGCTGGCCATTGCAAAACTTATCAGTTTCACGCCCGGCACAAAAGTGTTGGACGTTGGCACTGGTGGCGGTTTCCCGGGAATTCCGCTGGCAATTATGTTTCCCGAAGTGAAGTTTCATCTTGTCGATTCCATCGGGAAAAAGATAAAAGTGGTGAATGCCGTGATTGAAGCACTGGGACTGAAGAATGCCACTGCACAACAAATTCGTGCCGAAGAGCTAAAAGATAAATACGACTTTGTGGTGAGCCGCGCGGTTACCCGCTTGCCGGAGTTTGTACCGTGGGTGCAGAAGAATATTGCCACAAAACATATCAACGCTATGCCCAACGGTATTTTGTACCTGAAAGGCGGCGAAATTTCTGCTGAACTTAAACCTTATAAACGAAGTGTTTTTGTCAAAAATCTGTCAGATTATTTTGAAGAGGAATTTTTCGATACAAAAAAAGTTGTGCATTTGCCGATGTAACAGGAATTAAGGATTGGCAAACACTTCACATTTACGGCTGAACCACTGAAATTATTCTTCATCTCCGAATGAAACACCCATATTCCGGGCTTTCTGAATCAGACCAAGACTGGGTTCAACCAATCTGAGTTTGCCGCCCACTTCTTCTAACGGAACAGTAGTTACCTCGTTTTTGTGAATAGCCACCATGGTGCCAAAATTGCCGTCGGCAATACATTGTGCAGCAAAAGCCCCGTATCGGGTGGCCAGAATACGGTCCATGGGTGTTGGGCTTCCACCGCGCTGTATGTAACCCAGAACAGTTTCGCGGGTTTCCACTCCGGTAGCTGCTTCAATGGTTTTAGCCACATAATTGGCAGCGCTTTGGTTTTTAGGGTGTTCAATACCTTCGGCCACCACAACAATTGAATACGGCTTTTTGTCTTCGTATCGTTTCTCAATATTGCGAATCACCACGTCGAGGTTGTATGGCAATTCAGGAATCAGGATGATATCGCCACCACCGGCAATTCCCGAGTAGAGCGCCAGCCAGCCGGCGTTGTGCCCCATAATTTCAATAATCATTACGCGCTGGTGCGAGTTGGCAGTTGTATGTAACCTGTCGATGGCATCGGTGGCAATCTGTACAGCCGAGTCGAATCCAAAAGTAACGTCTGTCCCCCACACATCATTGTCGATGGTTTTCGGTATTCCAATAATGTTCAGCCCTTCCTGCGAAAGTAAATGAGCCGTTTTCATGGTTCCGTTGCCACCAATACAAACCACAGCATCCAACCCAAGATGATGGTAGTTTTCAATAATTTTTTCAGGTTTATGGTTTTCTTTTCCATCCTCGGCCACCAGTTTGTATGGTTTTTCGCGCGAAGTACCCAATATGGTTCCGCCAAGCGTTAAAATACCCGATAACTGCGAGGCTTTCAATTCAATAAAATCGCCGTTGATTAATCCCGAAAATCCAGCGTTAAAGCCAAGAACCTGCATTCCGAATTCAACAATGGCAGTTTTACCAACGCCGCGAATGGCTGCATTCAACCCGGGGCAATCGCCACCGGCAGTAAGAATTCCAATTCTTTTTGGTTTTGCAAACGTATTCATAACCTGAAAATTTATCTGTTGATACTTTTTTGAATTCGCTTTTCGAATTTACAAAAGAATAACCGATTTTATTATTTTTGTTGCTGCCTGAATGAAACTATTTACAAGACTTAATATTAATCGTTAAAATTGAAATCAATGAAAAAACTATTCTTAATCTTGATGACTGCTGTTGTTGTTGCAGGTTTGTCATCGTGCCAGGGCGGGAAAAAACCGGCTGCTGAAGAAAAAAGCGCTGCTGTTGACAGCGTTGGCCCAAACCAGTTAAAACAACAGGAAATTGCAGAAGGCTGGGTGCTGCTGTTTAACGGACAGGACTCCACTGGTTGGCGTGGTAACAACCGTACTGATTTCCCAGATGGATGGGAAATTGTTGATGGCACACTGCATTGTAAAGCTTCTGGTCAGGGTGAAGCTGGAGCAACCGATGGAGGCGACATTATCACCACAAAAGAGTATTCAAATTTCAGGTTGAAAATGGAGTGGAAAATTTCGGAAGGTGGCAACTCGGGTATCTTTTATTTAGGTAAAGAAGTTCCGGAATGGCCCATTTATAAAACAGCTCCCGAAATGCAGGTGCTTGACAATGCCAAACATCCTGATGCCCGTGCCGGAAAAGATGGAAACCGCATGGCAGGCTCGCTTTACGACCTGATTCCCGCTGTACCGCAAAATGCGAAACCTGCCGGTGAATGGAACTCAATTGAAATTGAAGTTTATAAAGGTAGCGTTTGGCACCGTCAGAATGGCGAAACAGTGCTTGAATACCACCTGTGGACCGAAGACTGGAACAAACTGGTTGCCGGCTCAAAGTTCCCGGAACTTAATCCTGACTGGGCAAATGTTCCAAAATCGGGTGTTATTGCGCTGCAAGACCACGGTGACGATGTTTGGTTCCGTAACATTAAAATTTTAGAAACAAATTAGCCTGATATTTTTGATAAAACCAGGACGATGTAAAGGTCCGGGAGTCTTTGATTTCCGGACCTTTTTTATTGCTAAGCCGACAATGCAAAAAAGCCCCGGCAAGTTGTTTTGCAGGAGCTTTTTTCATCAGCTATAATCAGTACTCTACATGGCAGTTATGGCTTTTTTAACAGTTACAATTTTGGCTTCTTCCATAATAACTTCGTAAAAATACCCTGCACCAAAATCTTTGTTCAATATAATTTTCCCTTTAAAAGTAACTTCGTCATCAACTTCAGCAAGATCAAGACTTGTGACAGTAAGGTCGAAGTTGGCGTTATCGTTGGTGCCATCCTGAATGTGAATCCAGTTTTTCCCCATCACTTCTTTGTTCACTTTTACCACAACACCGCGGATTTCAATTTCTTTTCCTTCGTAGTCGGCACGATTGGCAAAAATTTGTGCGACAGAAATCTCTTCTGAACTTTTTTCGAGTTTAACAGCACTGTTCTGGTCAACGTTAACTTTGCCTGCATGAGCTGGCATTCCACCACCCATTGCACCGGCTGAACCACCCATTGCCCCCATTCCCACAGCAACAATGGGAGTTTTGCTGATTTGGTTCAGAAAGAAAATAACATCAAAAGTGCGGTCGAGGTCTTTGCTGTGAAATTGATTCATTTGCAGTGAGCCTTCGTAATAATACACATCACCAACGTTTATTTCCTGTTTCGATACGGCAACCCATTTTTCGCCGCCTTTCTCAGCTACTCTCAAATAGGAGTAATTGTTCGCCTGCACCACTTCTTTTACTTCAAACATATTGGCGGCGGCAGCGCTGGTGTTTTCTGCATTCTGAAAATTCTTATTCTTCACACACGATGCAAACATCAGCACGGTAACCATCAACGCAAAAATTTTCATACTTCTCATTCTTTTATTATTAAAGTTTCTACTACGTTTTTTTTGATTCTAAAATTTTATCAGTGGTAATATTAAAATTTTCTTCTCAGATTTAAATACAGCCGGTTGAAATTTTGCTCAGGCTGGAAAGTAGTTTCAAAATTAGCCGACATAAAAAGCCTTCTGTTGAATTGGTAACTGACATCGATTTCGCAAATATTCTGCAAAAGATTGGTAATTGACGAAGTATAATCAAATCGCGTAAACCTGTAATTAAAAACTGTTTGTACCTTATTTTTAATAAAATCTTTGGTGAGCTTCGCCCCGAAAACCTGTCCGTCGAGATAGCTATTTTGCAGCAGGTCGGCCGAAAGTGTAAGTGAAACATTTAGCGCCGGAATCGATGACCATGTTCCATATCCATTCAGCGTTTTTGTGGGGCGTGGGTCCGATTTCGAAAAACGGGTTCCGGCATTAAACCCAAAAAACAATTTGTTCACAGGGCGGTAGGTTGCATTCAGCCTGAATCCCTGACGGCTGGCAAGTTGAATGATATCGTCGGCATAGTTTCTGAAAGTTTCGTAATAAATCACATTCTTTCGGTTGTCGTATGAACCAAAAACTGCAATTTGTTTCGAGATCCGGTACCTGGCTGAAAGATAAAGCCCTGTAAGCGAAACTTCATTTTTTGGAACACTGTCGGCCAGTTTGTACAAATCGAGTTCGCATGATGCAAATACTGTTAAATTTTTAATTGCCGAATTGCTGTGTTGAAAATACATAAACCTTCTGTCTGTATTTCCTTTATTACGTTGTTCAAAAACAGCCAGTGACGATTGCAAACTCCCGTTTGCAAGATTGATAGTTTGCCCGGCATAAACGCCATATTCAAACAACGAAGAATTGAAGCTGTAATCTGTATAATCAGGCCGAAAGCCGGTGACCACACCTGTGTATATTTTGCCAAACCTGTATTCAAACTGAAGTCCGTCAACCGCACCCACATTGGCGATCGCCGGATTTGTTTTCCGGCCAGCCCACAGCGAAGCCTTTTCGCCGAAGTTGTACCGAACTGCCAGTGTATATATTTTCAGCGCACTGTTTAAGTTAGCCTGTACTTTTTCCCATTCGTTTATTTTATGAGTAAACGAAATATACGATTCAGCAGCTAACTTGGTATGTCCGGTTTGACCGGCATTGGCAATCACTGTATATCTCAACCGGTGACTGTTATTGGCAACATTCGAAAAATTGGAATAGGAAGAAACGGCGATGCGACAGGTTATCAGCTGACTGTTTTTTTCTTTGGTTTTTAATTTTTCGGGGTCTGAAGCAGCCTGAATTGCTGCTGCTGTAACTTCTTCACTCTTTTCAATCGGCGTAATTTCTTGTAACCCCGCTGAAAACCACTGCCACCATGCTCCAGAAACTGATGGACACGAGCCCGCCAAATTTAAACGAAGTGTGGTAAAATACCAATATTGACCTGAGGGTACAAAGAAAAATATGAAATTCGAGCCAGTGTTTCAGAATTCCGATTCGCGAAAACATCCTGATGCGTTTGCGCGCCATATAACTGAAAACGCCAAAAAGCATAAAAAACGAACCGGCTATGCCAATGCCGTGACCAATACTGCCACTGGGTTTCAGCGTTTCGTTTTGTGCATGAAAAAAACGTTCTTCAAACGAAGTTGCATAGTAGCTGCTCCCATAAAATGCCAGTAGCACAAAAACAAAAACAGTTATAAAACTCATTGAAAAAAGAAATACCCTGTGATTGCACTTGTTCATTTCAATGCTGTTATTGAACGGTTTGTTCGATAAAATTACGTATTAAACAGCTAAATATTAGTTTTAATTGCTCATTGTAAGTATTTTATACTCTTTTCAAATTGGTAAAGCCACCGACTTTTAAAATTATATTTTACTTATGTTTAAAAACAAATTGAGTTAAAAAGAAGAATTCGTCTTGCTTACAATTCCCCTTTTCTGTGGTCAATTACTTGTAAATTTGTATTTTCAGTCTTTCTTCACCTGGGCAATTTATACTTTGCAGCCACGGAAATTTTTAAAAACCAAACCAATAAAATTAAAATCTTTTTTATGAACATTTTTTTTTCATCATGTTGGATTTTTTTTGTCAGCACACAGAATCCGAACGAGATAATTCCGCCGGATAGCCGTTATTGCGTTTGTTCTGCAGAAACGCCGAATGTGCTGAATGTGAAGTACAAAGGGTTTTGAGAAAAGGATGCAGAGATGCCGGATACCCGATTCACACCATTAAGTCAGTCAGAACAGGATGCCCGATACTCATTGCTGTTAAATCAGTTGCCCGGGTTATAGCTTTCCCACTCAATCGATTTTAAGTCATTTAGCAATGAATCTTTCATAGCCGTGTATTCGGGCATGTATTGCTGATCCACAGGTCGGGCGGGCGGCGATTCAATGGTGAGCGGATTCACAGCGCTGCCACCTCTGTACACCCTGAAATCGAGGTGTGGCCCGGTAGCCAGTCCTGTTGCTCCGACATATCCGATAACCTGACCCTGTCGCACGCGTGCACCAACCGAAATGCCGTCGGCATATCCGGCGAGGTGCATATATTGGGTTGTATAAGTTGAGTTGTGTCTGATTTTTAAACTGTTACCTCCGCCGCCTGCCCAGCCTTTCGAAATTACTGTTCCTTCGCCAATGCTCATCACCGGGGTTCCTTTTGGCGCGGCATAATCGACACCGTGATGCGGGCGTACAATGCGTAAAATCGGGTGCATTCGTCCCGACGAAAACCCTGAGCTGATGCGGTAAAATTTAAGCGGGGCCTTTAAAAACTCTTTTTGCAGGTTTTCACCATTTCCGTTGTAATAGCCAACCGAATCGTTTTTATCGAACCTGAAAGCATAAATTTCCTTTCCGTAATAGTCGAACTGCGCAGCATAAATATTATTAATCCCGATTGAAACCGAATCGACATAAATTTCATCGTAAATCAGCCTGAAACGGTCGCCCTTTTGCAAACTGAAAAAATCGATGGTCCAGGCATACACATTTTCGAGGTTCAAAGCGAGCATGGGATCAATGTTGTTGGCTTTCATTGTATTCCAAAGTGATGATTCAATAACGCCCTGTGATTTTTTAACCACATATTTTACTTCTTTTTGTCCGGAAAAAACACGGAGTGAATCTGACAGTTGAAAAACAGCATAATGTACGGGCGAAATTTCGTAAACAAAAAATTTGGGCTTTTTTAAACTGTCGCGCGACTGGAAAACCGTGTAATTGTTGCCCTCCCTGATTTTGCGTAAATCAAAAACTCCAGCCGATTTACGGGCAAGTGTGTCAATTGTACCCAATCCAACACCGTAACGGCTTAAAATACTGCTCAAATGCTGACCAGAACCGACTTTGCCGGTTTCAATAAAAAATGAATCTACTGGCAAACCATATTTAAGTTCAGGTTCTTTTACAATAACCGGAGGTGCCGGTTTTTCTTCCTTTTTGAAAAGGGAACAAGATGCCATTGTAATGATAATGAGCGTTAATCCGGAGACTACTAATCTGAATTCTGAATATTTTAATTGAAAGTTCATGCTGCTTTTTTTAAAGGATAGCGAAGAAACACAAAAAATGAAAAAATATTACCTGCCGTTGTCATTTTCTTTAAAAGCAGCAAGAGCATTTTCCTTAAGACGCTGTTTTAAATCTGAATAGTACAATTAATAATGAAGTCGTTTATGAAAAAAAGGGATGAAAAAAATCATCCCTTTTCAATGTAGCGAGAGCCGGGCATGATCCGGCGACCTCATGATTATGAATCATGCGCTCTAACCAGCTGAGCTACCTCGCCAAAATTTAAACAACTTTTGCTTTTACAGTTTCGGTGTAGTTTCACCAATCAGTAACCTTTCCTTGCCTGTTTTTTTGCGGTGCAAATATAGTATTTATTTTAAATTCACTCCGGTTTTGAAATTAAAAACCAGAAATGCAAAAATATGACACAAAACAGTAGTTGTTTGTTAGTTTCAGAATAATTATATTGAGCCAAAATCGAACACATGAGCGACAAGGTAAAAATACAACTTGAGTATGTAGTCAATTGTTCTCCAAAAGTTTTATACAATTGGTTGAGTACTGCATCGGGGCTTACGGAGTGGTTTGCCGACGATGTGAAAGTGCGGGGTAAGAAATTTACATTTGTTTGGGAAGGAACTGAGCAGACCGCTGAAATGACACTGCAGAAGGAAAACAAGTTGGTTAGGTACAATTGGTTAAACGAAGACGCTTATTTTGAATTCAGAATTACCCAGGATGAATTAACCGGCGATGTCTCGTTAATTGTGGTCGATTTTATCGATGAAAATGAGGTGGAAAGCACGAAGGAATTGTGGGACTCGCAGGTAATGGATCTCAAACACAAGCTTGGCTCTTAGCTTGTAGCCCTGATAATTTAATTTTGAAAGTAAACATTAAGCCGTATTAACTTTATTTTTCATTCTCCAATTCATAAAAAGTATAGTTTTGCATCAGTTTCCGGTATTGAAAAATTAGCATGAAGCGCTTACACCTGTACGTTATTAAATCATTTCTAGGGCCATTTTTTATGACCTTTTTTATTGTGGTATTCGTGCTGTTAATGCAATTTTTATGGCGATATGTAGGCGATTTGGTAGGCAAAGGCCTCAGCCTGAAAATACTTGGTGAAATGCTATTTTATGCTTCCTTCGGGTTGCTTCCGTATGCTTTTCCACTTGCCATGCTGCTTGCTTCAATCATGACTTTTGGTTCGCTGGGCGAAAACTATGAGCTGGTGGCTATGAAATCGGCCGGAATTTCGCTTTTTCGTATTATGAAACCATTGATGGTAATCGCTGTTTTTGTTTCATTAACGGCTTTTTATTTTGCCAATTATATACTTCCCCAAACAAACCTGAAATTCACAACTTTAATGGTCAGCGTGAAGCAGCAGAGGCCCGAACTGGTGCTTCAGGAAGGAGTGTTTACCAACGAAATTGATGGATACAATATTAAAGTGGGGCGTAAAGACAAAAAGACCAACGTTTTATATGATTTATTGATTTACGACCATACCCGGAATAAATTAAACGAAAGTGTAACTGTTGCCGATTCCGGATTTCTGAAAATTACCGAGGATAAAAAGTACATGGTTCTTACCCTTTACAATGGCATAAATTATTCGGAAGAACAGGAAACCGGCGGTGGCCGCCAAACGGAATCAAGACCTTTCAGACGCGATAAATTTGCCGAGCAAACCATCAGGGTGAAAGTGAATAATTTTGAATTCAACCGCAGGGAAGAAGGTATTTATAAAAACATGTACCGCATGCTCAACACAAAGCAGCTGATGTTGATGGAAGACACGCTCAACGAAAAATATTACAGTCAGTTGCAGAACTACCTGATGCAGATTGATATCAACCCCACGATTACACGGCGTA
>DYSZ01000264.1 GCA_020726265.1 Draconibacterium orientale | reverse complement strand
CTTTAGGATCCCGATTATTCGGGATAGGGGTTTTGGACTTTTCGGAGTAAGCTCATTTTTTACGGCCGGAAATTACGGAAGTTTGTGTTTTTTTAATGCCGGTCTGCAATTTTTTTAAAAATGTTGTGTTAATGCCGACCGCCACCATGAATAAAATTTGCCTTCCAGTTCATTCATTGATGGGAATGGATAAAATAGGAAACGTTCTTTTTCGCCAATAAAAAAGCCTGTTTTAATGGTTCGGTAATTCAAATCGTCCTGCATAAACCGCAACACGGTTTTTGTACGCTTTCCTTTTGTTTCCTGCAATTTTATCAGGCAATCGCGCAAATGGTCGGGATTGGGGTAGGGCAGATTGTTAAGCGAAGCATTCGGATCAAAAGCCAATTCGTTAAGCAGCAGTTCAGTAAAAAATACTTTTGGTGCCGAAACAGGTTTGCTGCTGTCGGTTAAAAACTGGATAAACCTGCCAGGATTAAGCTTACTCGCCACGCGTGTTGTAATTGGGTTAAACTGTTGATAAAGATGGGTTTCGTCTGTTTCTGTTTCTTCGAAATACGACGATGGCAATTCAAGCACTTTGCCATCATCGGTTGAAAGATAGAGGTTTTTCAGCGCTGCCAGCGGTGTTTGTTCCAAACACCTGTAAATACTAAAAAACACTGAACGCTTGGGTTCGCCATTCGCATAAGGAATTAGTTCTTTTTCAAGATAAGCGTACGGAATGTCTTTCATTTTTTCAGGATCGATTTCGAAAAAAATGTTCTGACCGTGAGTTCGTTTTTTTGTTCCTACGGAAAGGTAATTTCCAAAATCGAAAGGCGACAGGTGCGAGGCGATTAGTGATTCGGGCGTGGTAACAAGGTAAAAATACTGTTTCATGGTTCTTATTTTTTATTAAAGTTAAGGATAATTGAAATTGAAGTCAATAGATTTTCTGGCCGATTTGTGCACCATCGGGGCATTTTATTAATTTCGGCATTCAAACTAGAATTTATGGATGACCGTGGCCGTGTTCTTACTATTGACACCATGCGTGGACTCACACTTTTTCTCATGCTTTTTGTAAACGATCTTTATGTTCTGGGTGTGCCGCAGTGGATGGTACACACCGACGCTAATTTTGATGGAATGGGACTTGCCGATTGGGTTTTTCCGGGGTTCCTGTTCATGGTTGGAATGGCAGTTCCGTTTGCCATTCAAAGTCGTTTGAAAAAGGGTGAAAACCAGCTGCTTATACTTGTGCACATTGTTATTCGCACGGTTAGTTTGCTGATTATCGGCGTGCTATCGATGAATGCATCACGGCTGAATCCCGAACTTTCAGGAATAAGCCAGAACCTTTGGGGAATTCTGATGCTTGTTTCGGTATTTCTGGTTTGGAACCAGTATAAAATCAAAAACCAAAAGGTTCATTTTGTGCTGAAAGCTTTGGGCGTATTGGGATTGGTAGTTCTTGTTGCCATTTTCAGAAGCGGTACACCCGAAGCGCCGGGCTGGATGGTTACCGGCTGGTGGGGAATTCTCGGGCTGATTGGCTGGGGTTACCTCGCGGCTGCTTTGGTTTACCTTGTTTCGCGCGAGAACCTGCTGCTCACAGGTATATTTTTTCTGCTCTTTCTGTTGCTGAATATTTTGAGCGAGTTAAATCTGACTGGGTTTCTGGATTCGTTAAAACCTGTTTTTGAAGTCATCATTGGCGGAAGCACGCCAATGATTGTTGTTGCCGGCTTGTTTTTTAGTTTGTTGTTGCGCCGGCTTGAACGGAAAGACCTGAAAACATGGATTTTCACCGGCCTGATTTTGGGAATTGTTGTGCTCGTTTCGGGTTTTGTGCTGCGCAACTGGTTTATTATTTCAAAAATTAAAGCCACACCCAGTTGGGGATTGATTTGCAACGGAATCAGCATCCTTGTTTTTATGCTTTTGTCCCTGTTTATCGATGTTTGGGGCAGCAAAAAATGGGCTTCGGTTTTTACACCTGCCGGTCAAAACTCGCTTACAACTTATCTTGCGCCCGATGTTTTGTATCACCTTGTCTGGATGTTCAGCATCCCTGTTTTCTTTTATAAATATGCCGAAATGCAATGGATGGTTGTTGGCGGATCTGTAATTTGGGCATTCGCCATGATTGGTTTTGCCGCTTTACTGGCAAAAATCGGCATCAGACTGAAACTTTAGTTTTATTTAAACTGAAATTCTGAAACTAAATCAACCTAAAAATATCAATATGAACCGTTTATCTGTACTTCTCGCTGTGTTGGGAACCCTTCTTTTCATTTCTTGTACCCAGAAAAAAGTAACACTTGAGTCGCTTTTAAACGAACAGACTGACCGCGCTGCGTTGACGTATTTCCCTGAAAACGGGTACAAATTAAAACAGTTCAGCAGTTATGACCGCAATTCTGTTTCGCCCGACAGTTTGGGTTGGTGGGCCAACGCCGATTATACACAGTTTATCAGGGAAGAACAAAACGAAGGCCACCGCGAATTTGTGTTGTTTGATGCTGCTGGTCCGGGCGCTGTGGTGCGGTGGTGGATGACTTTCTCGGGGTCTAACGCTTTTACCGGTACCATCAGAATTTATATTGATGAAAATCCGGTTCCGGCGGTTGAGGGCGATGTACTTGAAATTGTAAGCGGCAACCTGCTGGCCATCGAACCGCTGGCCTCGTCAGTTTCTCCGCTTACCGAACGCGAACACCGCGGTCACAACCTGTATTTGCCAATTCCGTACGGAAAGCATTGCAAAATAACTTACCAGTGCGACGCGGTTAAAATTGAGGAAACCAAAAGAACACCAAGTATTTACTACAAT
>DYSZ01000010.1:16045-43020 GCA_020726265.1 Draconibacterium orientale | reverse complement strand
CGGAGATTCTGAAGCAGTTTCGTTTACAAACCGCTTCAAGGTGTAATCAATCAACTTTTTGCCAGCATTTTCGGCAATAACATATTCTATAATTTTTTTCTGCGGGTCGAATAGGGCAAGTTCATTTAATCCCAGCGATTTAACAGCAATTTTGATCATCTCTTCGTCTGAAATTCCGGTTGAGCGCTGTTGTTTCCGCAGAAAATATTTGCCGGCATCGATCATTGCGTTTAACGGAATCAGCCCAATCAATTCGGAACCCGTAACCCGAATTCCGCGCTGGCGGGCTTTTTCGCAAACCTCATCGAAAGCCACATGCACTGGTGTAACCGAAATATCAGTCAGGTTCATCGAGATTTGAGCAATCCCGTATTCTTCTATAAACCAGCCGATGGCGCGTGTTTTTTTCAATGTTCCCGGAATCCTGACAGGTTCTCCGTATTCGTCATTAACTATTCTACCTGTTACGGGGTCGCCTTCTCGTAACACCCTTCCAGCCTCGCGCACATCGAAAGCAATTGAATTGGCACGCCGAACGGAAGTTGTATTTAAATTCACATTGTAAGCTACCAGAAAATTTCGCGCTCCTATTGCTGAAGCGCCTGTTTTTGCCACATTTTCCGACCAAACTGAAGGGCCAAAATCAGGTTTCCATCTTTCGCTTTCAATGCGTTCTTTCAATCCTTCGTATTCTCCCGACCGGCAATTGGCAAGGCTTTTTCTTTCATCTTTAAACGCAGCAAACTCGTAGCAAAATACCGGTATTCCCAACTCCTTTCCCACTCTTTCGGCAAGTTTCCGGGCGTATTCTGCCGCTTCTTCCATGGTTACATTTGCCACCGGAACCAGTGGACAAACATCGGTTGCACCATAACGGGGATGTTCACCTTTATGATTGCGCATATCGATTACTTCGGCAGCCTTTTTAATTCCCCTGAAAGCAGCTTCAATTACATCATCGGGTTCACCCACAAAGGTTACAACCGTGCGATTGGTGGCTTTCCCAGTATCAACATCAAGTAACTTTACACTTTCAACACTTTCGATGGCATTGGTAATCTCTTTGATTACGGCCATATTTCTGCCTTCAGAGAAATTTGGAACACATTCCAGAATTTTATTCATACCGGTAAATTTACTTTCGATTTTCGGAGCCGAAAATAGCAACGAAAGATGAGTCAGGTTATGATTTTTTACAGACTCTAAAACGATTGAATTTCGCCATTAATTATTACTGTTTCAATCAGATTCGATCCAAAATTATAGGGTAACGATGCAATGCTTCCTGCTTCGGAAGTGATAAACAGATTGGCAGTTTTACCTTTTGTAATGCTGCCGAGGCAGTCGCTTACACCCATTGCATAGGCTGAATTCAAAGTAGTTGCGTTGATAACTTCTTCGGGTATCATGTTATACTTTATGCAACCCAGCGACGAAATAAAACTCATATTTCCGCTGGGCGATGAACCCGGATTAAAATCGGATGCAAGTGCAACTGGTAATCCTGCATCAATCATCTTTCTGACTGGTGACAACGGCAGATTCAGAAAAAATGCTGCTCCCGGTAAAACTGTTGGCATAGTTTCGGTTCCTTTCAGCACCTGTATTTCTTCGTCGCCCATGTATTCCAGATGGTCAACCGACAAAGCGTTGTATTTCACTCCCACCTGAACACCACCCGTAAAACCCAATTCATTGGCATGAATTTTTGGTCGCAATCCATATTTGATTCCTGCCAATAAAATTCTGTCGGTATCCTGTGGCGAGAAAAATCCCTTATCACAAAAAACATCAATAAAATCAGCCAATTCATCAGCCACTACCTGTGGAATCATCTCGTTTATTATTAAATCGACATAATTTGATGGTTTCGATTTATACTTCTCCGGAATTGCATGAGCACCCAAAAAAGTAGAGCGGATGCAAATGGGCGCGGTTTCTTTTAATCGTTGGATTACCCGGAGCATTTTCAGTTCATCATCGGTATTCAAACCATAACCGCTTTTAATTTCGATGGCTCCGGTTCCTATTTTCATCACTTCGAAAATCCTGTCCATTGCGCTGTGGTACAATTCATCTTCAGATGTTTCGTGAAGTCTTTTGGCTGAATTGAGGATACCTCCACCCTGACGGGCTATTTCTTTATAAGTTAATCCTGCAATGCGGTTAACAAACTCAATTTCGCGTGAATGAGCATAAACGATATGCGTGTGAGAATCGCAAAAGCTGGGATAAACCAGCCGGTTCGTACAATCAATTTCAACCAGCAAATCATCATCGGTGTATTTGTCCTTCAATTCTTCCATTGTTCCATACTCTTCAATTAACTCATCGCGAATTATCAGAAAAGCATTTTTTATGGTTTTTAACCGGCTCATTTCCTTTCCTGCCCTGAATAACAGAGGATCATCGATAACTTGTACAAGCTCTTTAATATTCTCCAAAAGTATTTTCATCCAAAACGATTTTGTTAAGTAATCAAAAAGTTACGAAAATGAATTGAAAAACCAATAGTCATTTTTAAATAAAGTAAAGAAACTTCTTTTAAAATTAGCCCGCTATTAGTCTGAATCAATTATTACTATTTTCGGGAATTGCATTAAATCTGTAAAATTCTGTTGCATGCTGAAGAAAGTTCCTCACACTTATGTAATTGTTGTCGGTCTGATTGTAATTTGCGCTGCTTTAACCTGGATTATTCCGGGTGGAGAATTTAAAAGGGAAACAGTTGTTGTGAATGGTATTCCGAGAGAAGTAATTCAAAATAACTCGTTTCAGTTTACCGAAAGCAATTTACAAACTTGGCAGGTGTTTTCGGCTTTTTTTGAAGGTTTTGTTAAAACCTCAAACATCATAGCGTTCATTCTTATGATTGGCGGTGCATTCTGGATTCTAAATGAAAGCAAATCGATTGATTTGGGCATTTATCGTTTTCTCAACAGTGCCAAAAAATGGGAGAAATTTAAATTAATGAAACGAATTGGAGTCAATAATATTATTTTAATAGCCATCATGTTCATCTTTAGCTTATTCGGATCGGTTTTCGGAATGAGTGAAGAGACCATTGCATTTACTATCATTTTTGTGCCTTTGGCAATTTCGATGGGTTACGATTCAATTGTTGGGGTTTCACTCTGTTTTGTGGCGGCTGCGTTGGGATTTGCCGGTGCCTTTTTAAATCCTTTCACCGTGGGAATTGCACAGGGATTATCAAATCTGCCATTATTTTCAGGAATAGAATACCGTATTTTTATGTGGGCGACAATTAGTATTACTGGCATTGCCTATATTTTAAGATATGCAGCGAAAATTCATGTAAATCCTCAAAAATCAATCGTTTATGACGATGACAATTACTGGCGGACAAGAAATAATGAAACAGGCACAGATTTCAATTTTTATGTTCCACGGGCAGCCTGGATTTCATTTATTTTACTTTCTGTCGCGCTTACTTTTTTTGCTTTTTATTACCCTGTCACTGCGTTGAAACTGGGCAATACCGAAATTATATTTCCGGTGGTTCCTGTCTGTACAGCAATCTTTTTCATCTCCGGTATTCTTGCACTTCGAAAAACAGTTCATTTTTATATCCTTGTTTTACTGTCGTTTACAGTTGTTTTTCTGATTGTGGGTGTAATGGGATATGACTGGTATGTGATGGAAATTGCGTCACTGTTTTTAGCACTTGGAATTGTTTCAGGGATTGCAATGGGGAAAACACCCAACGAATTAACCCGTTCGTTTATCGAAGGAGCCAAAGACATTCTTCCGGCTGCAATGGTTGTTGGACTGGCCGGAGGTATTGTGGTGGTTCTTGAGGAAGGAAAAATAATTGATACATTACTTTATTATGCATCACAATCGATGAGCGATTTGGGCAAAGTGGGTTCAGTATCTGTAATGTACCTGATACAGAATTTTTTAAACATTTTTATTCCCAGTGGCTCAAGCAAAGCGGCATTGACAATGCCCATGATGTCGCAGTTTTCAGATTTGATTGGCATTTCGAGACAGGCAACAGTTGTTGCTTTTCAACTTGGCGATGGAATTACAAATATGATAACTCCTGTTTCTGGCGTATTAATTGGGGTACTAGGGGTTGCCCGAATTCCTTACGAGAAATGGGTTAAATGGATATTCCCTTTGATATTGATTCTCTTTGTCCTGGGGTTTTTGCTATTACTTCCGACCGTTTTAATTCAATTGAATGGCTTTTAAACAGAAGAAGCTGCACCAATCGATACAGCTTCTTCCTTATTAAATATTTCGAAATTTTACTTACCATCCATTTCGAGAATTTTAAATTCTGTACGGCGATTCTGACGATGAACTTCGTCTGTACATTCAACGCCATTTTTGCAATGGTTTACCAATTGCGATTCACCGTAACCTTTGGCAATGATTCTGTCTTTGCCAATTCCGTGGTTAATAATATAACCAACAGCTGAATCCGATCTTTTCTGGCTCAGGATTTCGTTGTACGAGTCACTTCCTCTGGCATCGGTATGTGAACCCAACTCAACTTTCCAGCTTGGATTATCTTTCATTATCGCAATAAGCTTGTTAAGCTCAACTTCCGACTCCGGCAGGATATCCCATTTATCGTAATCATAGAAAATATTTTCCATCACAAATTTCTGGCCTACTTCCACCTTTTCAACCCATATTGTATCTCTGATAATTCCGTAAGGTTTCCCAACTGTGGTAATTGTTTTAGATGAATTCTGATAACCTTCAATTTCAGAAGTTGCATTTACGCTCGAATTTTCAGGTAATGCCCTGGTTAGTAAAACACCTGCCAAAGCAGCAACAATATTGTCGCTGAATTTTACTTTTGGATTTGGAACGGGAACCATTGTTTTCTTATCCATTACCATCAACTCAAGATTATATTCTCCAGTGAAAGTGACTTTGTAAATATCGTCGTCACCCAAACCACCTTCCCTGCGCGAAACAAAATAACCTACTTTACCATTAGAATGAATAATCAGACCAAAGTCATCCTGATCGGTATTAAAATCGTTTTGTATTTTTGGTGCAGAAAATGAATTTCCTTCCTTACAAATGTATTTAACATCGAAATCTTCTTTTCCACTGTTCCCTTGATTCGATGCATAAAACAACACTGAACCATCCATAAAGAATGGAAACATTTCATCAAATTCAGTATTTACTTTATCGCCCAAATTTACCGGAGTTCCCCACTTCCCATTTGTACGAACCGACATGTATAAATCTGTCAATCCTTTACCACCCGGCATATTTGAGGTAAAAAACAGTGTGTCACCAGTTACCGATATTGCTGGTTGACCAACAGAATATATCGAATCGTTGTATGGAAATTGCTCGGTTACTTTCCAGGTTCCATCAACTTTTTTCGCTGTAATTAATTTAAGCCTGATATCGGCTTTACGATAAATTTTGTTTCTTATATCAGGATGATCGAAATTGCTCAAAGTCACAAACAGTTCCTGTGTATTTGAGCAATAGGAAACCGGACCGACATGATATCCTGCACTTATCGCTTCAAACTGAACACTTTTTGTCCCAACAACATTTCCGTCGTTATCGGTTTTGGAGCTGTACAAATTGTAAAAAACGTCTTTGCTGACTCCTGTTGATAGTTTATTAATTTCTTCCTGAGTAAAGGCAGAATACCACATTTCATCGGCAACAAAAGAGGGTCCGAAATCACTCTGTGTTGTGTTCAAATCGGTCTTTTCAACCTTAATTTTTCTGAACTCAAAGAAATCACAGGCATTCTGAGCAGAAAGTAACATTGGGAATGCCAACACAATGAATAGAACAAAATTTTTCATAATTTCAATTTTTTAGGGTTTAAAAAACAACCGGACAAACCTTGTACCACAAAGTCAATCAACTGTTTTTTAACGTTTATAAGACCATATTTTTCACCTTATTAACAACCATTATTGTTAATAAGTTTGACTAAATTAGACTATTTGCTCCTTATAAAAAAAAAATTTATTCAACAGAACCACATTCTCAACATGATGAGTATGAGGGAACATATCAACCGGTTGTGTTTTTACAATTTCATAATTCACCGACAGTAAAGCCAGATCACGTGCTTGTGTAGCCGGATTACAACTAACATATACAATTTTTTGTGCTTCAGATTTAATGACAAAATCAATCACATCTTCGTGCATTCCGGCCCGGGGTGGGTCGGTAATTATGATATCAGGTTTCCCATTTTTAGCAAAGAATTCCAAATTTAGAACTGCCTTAATATCTCCAGCATAGAAAACCGTGTTATCAATTGCATTGATTAACGAGTTAATTTTTGCATCTTCAATTGCCTCCGGAACATATTCAATACCAACAACCTTTTTCACCTGTCTCGCTACAAAATTTGCAATAGTTCCAGTTCCCGTGTATAAATCATAAACAATATCGTTTTTATCAGGATTTGCAAAATCGCGAACAACTTTATACAAATTATATGCTTGCTCAGAGTTAGTTTGATAAACACTTTTTGGTCCAATTTTGAATCGAAGGCATTCCATTTCGTCAAAAATAAAATCCTGACCATTAAAAACCTCAATACTCTGATCTGTTATTGTGTCGTTTCCCTTTTCATTAATTACATATAATAATGAGGTAATTTCAGGAAATCTTTCCTGAACTGCTTCCAATAATCTGGTTCTTTTCTCCAAATCTTCATGAAAAAATGACAATACGACCATTACCTGACCAATTGAACTGGTTCGGATAATAAGTGTTCTTAAAAAGCCTGATTTTTCTTTTATGTCAAAAAAACTCAACTTTTCTGTGAGCGCATATTCGTATATAAAGTTTCTGATTTCATTCGAAGGTTCAGGCTGAAGCCAGCATTTATTTATATTAATTACTTTATCAAACAACCCGGGAACATGAAATCCCAGTGCATTCAGTTTTGCAGTTGCCGAAGATTCTATGCTGAAATCGAGCCAGCGCTTATTTGAAAAAGTAAATTCAAGTTTATTGCGATAGAAAACATTTTTTTTGGATCCCAGTATTGGTTGAAACTCCCCAACTTCAACCTTACCAATTCTGGTAAGCTGATCGTAAACCTGCTTTTGTTTATAATACAGTTGCTTATCGTAAGGTAAAATCTGCCATTTGCATCCTCCACAAACACCAAAGTGTTCACAAAAAGCATTCACCCGATCGGGAGAATACTCATGAAACTTTGTGACGAATGCCTCGGCATACTTACTTTTCTTTTTTGTAACTTGCAAATCGACTACATCGCCCGGAACTGCATACTGTGTAAATACCACCAATTCCCCGTTTCGGGTCACCGCTTTCCCTTCGGCTCCGATTGAGTCAATAGTTAACCCTGTCAATAATGGTTTTTGCTTATTTCTTCCCACCTTTTTTGGCACAAATATATAATGGTTTATGGATATTATAGTTAAGGTATGCCTGTCCTGTTCCCAATCGAAAACAAAATTTCCCATTACGGGAAAACGATTGGACTTTTCCTCTGTTTTCATTTTTTTGCCCGGTTCAGATTTTGAAACTCAATTTCTTAGTAGTTATATTTGAACCGATTTAATGGTTGGTTTTATTTCTATAGTAAAACTTAAAAGGGGAAAGTAACTTCTGTATTTATGATTGGTTTTGTGTTTAGGGGTTTGTAAATCATCAATCATCTTCAAAAAGCGTCCATAGTTCTTTCCCCTTCCTTCTTTTTATAAATCCGGGTTTTCAAATTATCAGCAGCGTCAGGCATCTCAATTCAGTTTAACTTTAATCATTATCTTTGCCCACTTTCAATCCGACTTTTTATGATTTCGCTCGATAAAATATGGCTGAGTTTTGGTGGGTTCGATTTGTTTAAAGAAATCAGTTTTCTGATAAATCCGAAAGACAGAATCGGGTTAATTGGCAAAAACGGAGCTGGGAAAACCACGCTTTTAAAAATTATCAAAGGAATTGATTCTCCAAGTAAGGGTGCAATCGGGATTCCGAAAAATGCAACCATCGGGTATTTACCGCAGCAAATGCGGCATACTGATACAAGAACATTAAAGGAAGAAACAACTTTGGCTTTTGAAGAATTAATTTCCATCGAAAAAAAAATTAACAGCTTACACGATGAAATTTCGGAAGAACACGACTACCATTCGGAGCAATATCTGAAAAAGATTGACCTTGTAACCGAACTCACCGAACGCTACCAGATTCTTGGTGGCGATAATTATGAAGCTGAACTGGAAAGAACACTGTTAGGTTTGGGATTCGAAAGAAGCGATTTCTCACGACATACTTCTGAATTCAGCGGTGGCTGGCGTATGAGAGTTGAACTGGCCAAACTGCTTTTGCAAAAACCCAGTGTATTTTTACTCGACGAACCAACCAATCACCTTGATATTGAATCGATTCAGTGGCTTGAAGATTTTCTGAAAAGTTACAACGGCGCAATTGTATTGGTCTCGCACGATAAAGCCTTTCTGAATGCGGTTTGCAACCGCACCATCGAAATTTCGCTTGGCAAAATTACCGACCAGAAAATGAACTATTCAAGTTTTATGGACTGGAAAAAGGAACAGCGCGAAGTACAGCTGGCGGCTTTCAAAAATCAGCAAAAACTGATTGAAGACACTGAAAATTTCATCGAACGATTCAGATACAAAGCTACCAAGGCAGTGCAGGTTCAGTCGAGATTAAAACAACTTGAAAAAATCGACCGCATCGAAATTGAAGAAGAAGATAATTCGGCCATCCGGATTGCCTTTCCACCAGCACCCAAGTCAGGGAAAGTAGTAATTGAGGCTAAAAACATTTTGAAGCGATACGACAATCACCTGGTTTTAAACGATATTGATTTTCTGATTGAGCAAGGCGATAAAATTGCCTTTGTGGGTCGGAATGGTGAAGGAAAAACTACGCTGGCACGTATTATTCTCGATGAACTGAAATTTGACGGACACCTAAAAATTGGCCACAATGTGAAAGTGGGCTATTTTGCGCAAAATCAGGCACAATTGCTCAACGAAGATTTAACAGTTTTTGATACGATTGACCAAATTGCGGTGGGCGATGTACGGACAAAAATCAGGGATATTCTGGGTGCTTTTCTTTTTTCGGGTGAAGATGCCGACAAAAAAGTGCGTGTGCTCAGTGGCGGTGAAAAAACAAGGCTCGCCATGATTAAACTGATGCTTGAACCCGTCAACTTCCTAGTTCTCGACGAGCCTACCAACCATCTCGACATCAGAACAAAGGAAATTCTCAAAAATGCGTTGATTCGGTTTAACGGAACATTGCTGGTAGTCTCGCACGACCGCGAATTTCTTGATGGGCTGGTGAATTGTGTTTATGAATTCAGAAATAAAAAAATAAAATTACACCTCGGCGGCATTTATGATTTTCTGATGAAAAAGAAAATTGAATCGCTGAAAGAACTTGAAATAAAAGCAGCTGCTAAAAAAGAGGAGAAAAACACTACAGTTTCTGTTTCGGTGAGCGAAATCAGTTTTAAAGACCAAAAAGATATCAATAAAAATATTTCGCGACTTGAAAAACTGATTGAAAAGGTTGAGGAGGAAATAGAAAAACTTGAGGCTGAAAGCGCTGCTTTGGATAAATTACTCTCATCGTCGGAAACCATTGACGACCACTCAGTTTTTGGAAAATACGAGGCGATAAAAATAAGGCTGAAAACTGCAATGGAAAACTGGGAAATACAACACAACGAACTGGAAATGTGGAAAAACAAAAAAAACTGGTAATGGAAACTGACGAATATATATACGGAACACGGACGGTTATCGAAGCGATCAACAAAGGCAAAACGGTTGAACGGGTTTTTATCAGAACCGGGCTGCAAAATGAACTGGTTCACGAATTACTTTCATTAATTAAAGAGAATGAAATTGCGGCGCAGTTTGTTCCTGTCGAAAAAATAAACCGTATCACCCGTAAAAACCACCAGGGCGTACTGGCATTTATTTCACCCATCGAATACACAAATATCGAGGTGTTGCTGCCCACCCTTTTCGAAACAGGCATGAACCCATTGTTGCTTGTGCTCGACCAGATTACCGATGTCAGGAATTTCGGGGCAATTGCACGTTCGGCCGAGTGTGCCGGTGTCGATGCGATTATTATCCCGGAAAAAGGCATGGCGCGAATTGGCGCCGATGCCGTTAAAACATCAGCCGGAGCACTTCACCATATTCCGGTTTGTAAAGTAAAAAGTCTGACCAAAACCATCAATTTTCTGAAAGAATCGGGTATCGCCATTATCGCAGCAACTGAAAAAGCCGGGTCAGTTTACACTTCAGGTAATTTCAACAGACCGATTGCCATTGTGATGGGTTCCGAAGAAGACGGGATTACTGATGCTGTATTAAAAATTGCTGACGAAAAATTAAAAATTCCGTTGTTTGGCAGTATTGAATCGCTAAATGTTTCTGTTTCAGCAGCGCTGATGATTTACGAAGCAGTGCGGCAAAGAAGCTAATCGAGAATCTGCAATGTTCTTTTAAACGATTCTTCAAGCGAAATAAAAGTTTCTGTGCTCGAAACGCCTGGAATTTTCTGAATTTGTCCGCTTAGAATGGTTTTTAAATGCTCGTTATCCTTCGCATAAACCTTAATAAAAATTGCATATTGTCCGGTTGTGTAATGACATTCAACGATTTCGGGAATACTTTTCAGCTGTTCAACCACCTCGGGAAACAAGCCTCCTTTTTCGAGAAAAATACCAATGTAAGTACAGGTTCTGAAATCAACCTTTTTAGGGTCGATGTGATAACCCGAGCCAACAATCACCCCCAAATCAATCATCCGGTTCACGCGTTGGTGGATGGCTGCCCGTGAAACTCCAACTTCAACGGCGACATCTTTAAATGGGATCCGGGCATTTTGGGTGATAATATCGAGTATTTTTAAATCGATATCGTCCAGTTTGTTTCTCAATGTCATATTTCGTGCAATTTTTCACGAAAAATATATAATTATTGCCAAAATCATAACATTTTGTCGTTTTATCACCCGATAAACTTCAAATGAAAAACTTCAATTAACAATCAGCAACTACATAAAATGTGACACTCCTTTTTTCTATTTTTAGGCCGCGATATTTTGGGAGTAAAAACACACCGAAATGACCAGAACAAACTGATTCGAATATAAAATTATAAACACAGCAAATATGAAACCTACTTTATTGATTTTGGCTGCTGGCATGGGCAGCCGGTTTGGCGGATTAAAACAAGTTGAACCTGTTGGGCCAAACGGAGAAGCAATTATCGATTACTCGATTTACGATGCTATCAGGGCCGGATTTGGAAAGGTGGTTTTTATTATCCGTGAAAGTTTTGCCGATGCTTTTAAAGAAAAATTCGACGCCAAACTCAAAGGAAAAATTGAAGTCGAATATGTTTATCAGGAGCTGCACATGCTCCCCGATGGTTTTACTTTACCCGCCGACCGCGAAAAACCGTGGGGAACAGCACACGCCATTCTTGTTGCACGCGATGTAATAAAAGAACCTTTTTGTGCACTCAATGCCGACGATTTTTACGGGTACAATGCCTACAAAGCGATGGCAAAATTTCTCACCACTTCGAAAAATGAAAACGAATATGCAATGGTAGGATACAAACTGAAAGAAACCCTTTCAGAATTTGGTTTTGTGTCGCGCGGAATCTGTGATTCTGACGCTGAGAACAACCTGAGGAAAATTGTGGAAACCATAAGAATTGTAAAACGCCCTAATGAAATTGTTTCGATTGAAAGCGACGGAAGCGAAACACAACTTACCGGCAACGAAGTAACCTCGATGAACAACTGGGGTTTTAAACCTTCTGTTTTTGAAAAACTCAAAAAACGGTTTACTGGTTTTCTTGAAAATAACATCGGAAACCTGAAATCGGAAATGTACATTCCATCGGTGGTTTTTGATATGATTGACGACAACGAAGCCGTTGCAAAAGTACTTGAAGCTGATTCACCCTGGTTTGGAGTTACCTACAAGGAAGACAAACCTTTTGTGATTGAAAAACTGAATGCATTGATTGCCCGCGGCGATTACCCAGAGAAACTCTGGGAGTGAGAAAGCCGGAAGCCAAAGCAATTTACAATTTAACTATTTACAATTTACAATTTTGATCAGCGACAGTCCAAAAATCCAGTATCAAATATCCAGAATCCAGTATCAAATAATCAGTAACAAATTCTTAAAAAATGAATAACAAACTAATCAGCATCGCACAAAACTTTCAGCTCGAAGGTGAAATTACAGCGGTTGAAAACCTGGGAGAAGGTTTTATCAACGATACTTTTATCATTAAAACCGTTGATGGTGCGCCCAATTATATCCTTCAACGGAAAAACAAACGAATTTTTTCGCCAATTCCGGCAATGATGGACAACATTCAGAAAGTTTGTACCCACATTAAAATGAAGGTTGAAAAAGCAGGCGGCGATCCGATGCGCGAAGCAATGACTATTATTCCGGCAACCGACGGTAAACTTTATTTTGTTGACGAAGATGAAGAATACTGGGCAGTATGTTTGTTTATCGACGATACAATTGCCTACAACGCAGCAGAAACTCCCGAACTGGCAACTGCCGGAGGAAAGGGAATCGGAAAATTTCAATCGCTGGTTGCCGATTTAAAAGAACCTTTAACCAATATTTTACCCGGTTTTCATGATATTCGTTACCGGTTTAATCAGTGGGATGCAGTGCTGTCAAAAGATCCGGTTGGCCGGAAAGCTGAAGTTTCGGAAGAAATTGGTTGGATTGAAAGTCGCCGCGATGAAATGCTTGATTTTTACCTGTTGTTGGAAAACGGAACCATTCCAACCCGGATCAGCCACAACGACACAAAAATCAACAATATCCTTTTCGATAAAAAGGGCGAAGTACTTTGCGTAATTGATTTGGACACGGTTTTAAGCAGCACAGTACTCAACGATTTTGGTGATGCCATGCGGTTTTACACTAATACCGGACTGGAGGACGACACCAATCTTAACAATGTTTCGATGAATATCGAAATTTTTAAAGCTTTTGCGAAAGGATATTTGGAAGAGGCAAAAACATTTCTAACTAAAAAAGAGATTGAATACCTGGCATTTTCTGCCAAATACATAACCTACGAACAGGTTCTCCGGTTTTTAATGGACTACATTGATGGCGACAACTATTACAAAACCAAATCGCCTGAACACAATTTGGTGCGTACGCGGGCACAATACAAACTACTAACCAGCATGGAAGAACAGTTTGATGCAATGAACCGGATTGTGAGGGAATATTGCCAATAAAAATATTAGATTTTTTTTGCGGTTCTACACCAAATTAATCTCGAAATTTCGGGACGTGTCTATCGATACGTTGCCCTTTCGGGGCATTCCGTCTCCAATCTTCCAGCTTCTGACTTCTTCCTCAATCACCTATTTACTCAATCACCCACTCACCCATTAGATCTTCACATGCACTGCTTCCACTTTGCGATCCATAAACAAAGCTGCTTTGCTTTCGAAATTGGCTGCCGATTCGGTAGTTTGGAATTCGAGTTGGCTGTTTTTTGTTAACCGGTTGTCGATTTCGGGATGGCGCTGCAGATAATCCACCAATTTACCTGCAGTAATTTCCCCTTGTTCAATGATTTTTATGTGTGGAGGAACATATTTCCTGATAGTATCGATTAACAACGGATAATGTGTGCAGCCCAAAACAAGCGTATCCATTTGGCTGTCTTTGGCCAGAATGTTCAGGATATGTCGCTGAATAAAATACTCAGCTCCTTCAGTTCCAATTTCGTTATTCTCCACAATCGGCACCCACATGGGGCAAGCCTCCTGCACGGTTGCAACCACTCTCCCGCCCGACCATTTCTCCAACTCAATGGGGTACGATTCAGAAGTTACTGTACCCACAGTACCCAGAATTCCCACATGACCGGTTTTTGTGATAGCTGAAACTGCTTCAATGCTGGGTCGTATTACACCAAGCACACGCCTGTCGGGGGCAATTTTGGGCAAATCGAGCTGCTGGATATTGCGCAATGCTTTTGCCGAAGCAGTATTGCAGGCTATAATCACCAGCGGACAATGCTGACTGAACAGGTATTTCACCGCTTCGAGCGTGTATTCATAAACCACCTCAAACGAACGTGTTCCATAAGGCGTACGTGCATTATCGCCGAGGTAGATAAAGTCGTAACCTGGCAATGCTTTTACCAATTCCTTTAAAACGGTTAATCCACCATAACCAGAGTCGAAAACACCAATCGAAGCAGAATTCATCAGTTTTTCAAATTATTTTTCAACTACTGCTTTGTATGCTTTGTCGTAGTATTTACCTAGGTTCGACCAGTCGAAATGAAGTGACGCCTCCTCGCATTTATATCTGAATGCAATCCTGTCTCGACGCGAGATTTGTACAAACTTGAACATATTATTGGCGAGGTCTTCAGCAATATCAAAAAAGTTTCGTCCCTTTCGGTTAATTATGTACATCCCTTTTTCATCGTGGTCGGGAATGTTGTTTACCACATAGTCGCCAAAGCCGGCTACTTCGCTGGTAATTGATGGCAGCCCGCTGGCAAGACATTCAAGCGGTGTATATCCCCACGGTTCGTACATACTTGGAAAAATCCCCAGGTGACAGCCCCTTACAAAGGTGTTGTAATCCATGCGGAACAATGGATTTGAGGTTGTGATAAAATCAGGGTGATAAACCACTTTTACCTTGTCGTGCTGGTTATTTACAAGGTTTGCCCTGCGGAGGAAATTCAGAATTTCATCGTTTGCATCGTCTTTTAAAGTGTGGGTAACCACTTTTGGTAAACGGTTTGTTTTCCAGCTCTGGATGTTTCGACGCAGTTTTAACCGCAGGTAATCGTCAACCATTTTGCTGAGGTCAGGGAATACGTACTGCCCCTCGTCCGAGGTAATTTGTGTATAAAGGCGTTTGCCTACCTGTTCCTTTATTTCCTCGCACACACGCCAAACATCTTCAATTTGTGCTTTAGAATGCAAAACATCGGGGTTAATCGTATAAAATGGCTGTTTCGTAATAAAAAAAGTAACCACTGTTGTATCGATATTGGCCACCTGCATTTTGTAATTCAGGCGTGCCAAAGCTTCGAGTGTTAAATCGTATCCCTTATTATGGAACTCATAGCGGCCTGATGTAAAAAAGTAAAGCGTTTTGTCAAGATCGAAGGGGTAACTCTGGAAAAAATGCCCCATAACAAAATCGTGAATCTGCTCTTTAATTTTTACATGTTGGTTTTGAATCTGATGAAGTGCTTCGTACCGCACAATATTCAAACCGTTTGGCAAAACCATGTCGGGTGTACGGCCCAAAAGATGGGTGCATTCCTTTCCGGTAATATCGCTCACAGTGGTAAAAATATGGGCGCCGTGTGCCGAAGCTCTTTCAATTTCTGCAATTGGTTTTACATTAAATTTTGTGGCTTCAACTTCCCAATTATAAAAGGCGAGGTGCTCGTAAAAGTTAGGGTCGTTCATGGCAAGGTAGCGACCCAGCAATGTGGCATGTGTTGTAAACACAATTTTAATATTGAGCCTGTCTTTCCTGATTCCGGGAATCGGAATTCCGGCCATCCACTCGTGAAAATGGGCAATAATATTCGGGTGTCCGATTTCGAATTGGGTGATGTAATTGAAAAACTCTTTTACCTGATATCCAAACGCAACCACTTTGTCGAGCAGTTCGTCGCTGGCAGGAATTGAAATATGAAAATCTTTCCAAAGGTCATGTTTTATTTCTCCAAGTTTGTCAAATACCGAATAAGGATTAAAAAGCACAACATTGGGCCGACCGGAAACAATCCACTGCCCGTAATGCACATCGAAACCACGTTCCTGCAGTTTCAATACCGCCTTTCCAATGGGAGTTGAAAAATCGGTTGCCGGATCGAAATGGGCGGCTGCCTGCTCGGCAAAATAAGGCCCCACCAAACAATAATTATCGTGTCCCCATTTTTTGATTACCGAAGGAACTTTAGAACGGATCACAGTATATATACCGCCTACTTGGTTACAAACTTCCCATGCAATTTCAAACAAAAATGTATTCTCCGGAACTTTGATTTCTGCGGTTTCCATAACTTCTTTTTCAGTTAACATACCCTTCATTATTTTACGGTTCAAAGTTTCTAAATATAACTTTTAATCGTAAAACAGCCAACAATGATGCCTTTTTTGCAAAAATAAAGCCATCCACGAATCCGTAGATGGCTTTTATGTATTGAACTTAAATTTAAATTCCGAGTTTTGTTTTTACAAGTGGTAAAAGGTCCACACTTTCAGTCGATTTGTAAAGTACACTGTTTACTTCAAAAACATAAATCAGGCCTTTTTCTTTGGCAACTTCGCCAATGGCAGCCTGTGCTTTATCGTAAATTGGTTTCATAATTTCAGTATTTTTTTGCTGCAACTGGGTATTGGCATTTTGCTGATAGTTCTGGATGCGCTGCTGCATATCCTGTAACTCAGAGATCTTGGCATTTCTTTTAATTTCAGAAACTGAATCTCCCATTTGTTCGAGTTCAGAAAGTTTTGTCTGGTAGTCTTTTTGCATTTCACCAAAAATATCTTCCAAATCAGTCTGAAACTTATTGAATTCAGTTTCAGCTTTTGCTCTGTCGGGCATTACTTGTATCAAAGCCTGTAAATCGACATGTCCGAATTTTGGTGTTTGAGCACTTGCTCCAGCAGCAGCGATAACGAAAAACAAAATCGCCGTAATCTTTATTAAATTTCTCATAATCAATGTAATGTTTTAATTTTTGGTGACAAATATAGTTATTATTATTTATATCCGAGTTTTTGCAAAACCTGATCGCTTAAATCAAATTTCGGGTTGGTAAAGAACAATGTAGTGCCTCCTGCTTTATCAAAAACGATTGAATAGCTGCCTTCATTCGAGATTTCCTGAACGGCATTAAATACATCATCCTGAATGGGTTTTACAAGTCCCTGGCGTTTTTTGAAAAGATCGCCATTTGGTCCGAAATATTTTTTCTGCAATTGTTTGTAGTCTTTTTCCTTTGTAATTATCACGTCTTCGCGTTTGCGTTTCATATCATCGGAGAGCAGAACACTTTCCGCTTGAAAGTCCTTGTACATCTGTTCAATTTCAGCATGCATCGATTCCAGTTCTTTCTGGTATTGCGATGATAACTGGTCAAGCTGATTTTGAGCAGCTTTGTATGCCGGAATATTTTCCATAATGTATTCGGTGTCGATAAACGCCATTTTCTGTGCGTTTGCGGCTACTGCCATTCCTAAAACCACTGCTACAATTAATACTAACTTTTTCATATCCGAAAATTTAAAATTTCATCTGGTCGTAATATCATATTTTGTGCCAACCCAAATTATCAGAATTGCTGCCCGATTACAAAATGGAACTGGCCTCCGTTAGCACCTGGATTACCCGGCACTTCATCAAATCCATATCCCCAGTCGATTCCCATCAAACCAAACATTGGCAGGAAGATGCGGACACCAACACCAGCCGAACGATGTAACTTAAACGGCACATAATTATGGAAACTCATACCTGCATTACCAGCTTCGAGAAATGTTAATGCATAAATCGTCGCACTCGGTTTTAATGTAATCGGGTATCGCAATTCGAGCGTGAATTTTGAATACATGTTCGACCCGTTGTTAGGACTCAAACTGAAGTCTTTATACCCGCGCAGCGCCACATAATCGGTTCCATAAATATTATAGCCCGACATACCTGAACCACCCACAATGAATCCTTCGAAAGGCGATTTGCGATACGGATCATAATAACCCAGGAAACCCAATTCAAATGCTGTTCTTAATACAAGATTGGTATTTTTTGTTAATGGGTTGAATAATTGCCCTTTCAGCAACCATTTGTGATATTCAATCCATTTATAACGTTCACTATTAGGAATATCAGGATCACTATAATCAGTATCGGTGAACCATGAATAAGGCGGAGTTAATTTAAGAGAAACTGAGAAACTTGAACCATTTCTTGAATAGAGTGGGTTATCGACTGAACTACGCCCTAAAACAGTTTTAAAACTGAAGTTATTGAACGTTCCGTTTACCTGACCGGTTGAGTCGGCAAGAAAATAGAAGTAACTTCCCATGTTCCGCAGGTTGTAATGTTCAAATGAAACCTCATGATACATGGTAAAATAGTCATCGGGGTAACTCAAACGGTAACCGTAACCCAGCGAAAGTGCTGTTGTTTCCCATATCTGGTCGTCGGTGGTATTGTTATCTTCAGCGTCGTAATTGTACTGGTATTGCGGATAGCCGCCATAACCGTATGAATCGTAGCCATAAGCTCCGCCGTAACCCGAACCATATCCACTATAACCTCCGCCATAACCGCCATAACTATAAGGATTATAACCATAACCGCTGGTTCCGTAGGGATTGTATGATTGATAATATTTATTGGCGCTGTAATTAATTCTTGAATGCGAAAGTGAAAGCGAAAATGAATTCGGTTTTTTACCACCAAGCCAGGGCTCAACAAACGAAAGACTAACGGTGCGGTAATATTTACCACTGGTTTGGAAACGCAGACCGAGTGTTTGTCCATCGCCAGTTGGCAGCGGTCGCCAGGCGTCTTTGTTAAAGATGTTGCGCACCGAAAAGTTTGCGAATTTCAAACCAATCGACCCCACAAACATACCAGCACCCCAACCGCCCGAAAGTTCGATCTGGTCGTTGGCCTTTTCCTGTAATTGGTATTCGATGTCAACCGTTCCGTTTTCGGGATTTGGCTGAACATCGGGAACAATCGCTTCCGGATCAAAGTGCCCCAACTGGGCAAGCTCACGGTACGAGCGCATCAGGTTCGATTTACTGAAAAGGTCGCCGGGAAAAGTGTAAAGTTCGCGCCGGGCAACGTGTTCGTGGGTTTTTGTATTACCTACAATGCGAACTTCGTTAATCGTGGCTTGTTTTCCTTCCGAAATTCTCATTTCAAAATCGATGGAATCATTATTCACATTAATTTCAATCGGGTCGAGATTAAAGAAAAGGTATCCTTTGTCGAGGTAAAGGTTGTTCAACCCTTCATCATTATCAAAAAGTCGTTTATCAAGAATTTTCTGGTTAAATACATCTCCTTTTTTAATACCCAGCACATTGCCAAGGTAATCAGAGGGATAAATTGTATTTCCCACCCAACGGATATTGCCAAAATAGTATTTGTTTCCTTCTTCTATCTCAAGATCGATATTTACCCTTGGTTTATCTTTTCGGCCCACCGGCATCTGGTAAATTGAGTCTCGGGCAATAATTGCATCCCGAAATCCTTTCTCGTTGTACTTATCGATGAGTAGTTTTTTATCGTTTTTGTACTCTTCCTGCAAAAACTTCTTGGTTTTAAATAAGTTACGCATTGCCTTTGCATTGGTTTTCTTCATTGCGCGCTCCAATACAATGTAACTGATTTCCTTATTTCCGGTAATGAAAATGTCGTTCACCTTAACCTTTTCCTTTTTATCGACATAAATGTCGAGAATCAGGCTATTGGTTTGCGTGGTATCGTCGCGCTGAACAATATTTACTTCAGTGTTAAGAAATCCTTTTTCGAGAAAAATATTCTTGATGATTCGTTGTGCATTGATTACCTGGTTATCGGTAATCTGGCTTCCCTTCAGCAGCAGCACTTTTTCGGTGATATCGTCTTTTTCCGATTTCGAAACGCCCATAAAATTAACATCTGCCAAACGGGGTCGTTCCTGCAGATATATTTCAAACCAAATCTGATCTTTAACCACTTTTGTGGCTGTAATTTTTACATCAGAAAACAGGCCTTGTCCCCACAATTTTTTTATTGCATTGGTAATGCCTTCACCCGGAACATCAATGACAGTACCCACATGCAAGCCTGACAATTGCACAAGAACTGATTTATCGAGGTACCTGATTCCGGACACTTCAACACCGGCAATTGTATATCGTGCCGGGCTTGAGTAATAAATTGAAAAGTTTGTACTGTCAACCTCCTGGGCAAATATCCGGGGAATAAACAGCAACATCATAACGATGAGTAATATGTAGTTTCTTTGCATTCTGTAAATGGTTTGTTACATTAACAATTGTTCGCTTGTTTTACCGAATCTTCTTTCACGGTTCTGAAAATCGAAAATGGCTTTGAACAAATCTTCTTTTCTGAAATCGGGCCACAATTTTTCCGTAAAAAAAAGTTCGGAATAAGCAATCTGCCACAACAGGAAATTACTGATCCTGTATTCGCCGCTGGTTCTGATCAGCAGTTCAGGATCGGGTATTCCGGCGGTATTCAGATACTGAGCGAACATTGTATCGTTTATCATTTCTGGTTTTATTTTTCCTTCAATTGCTTCAGCTACAATGGTTTTTACGGCATTCACTATTTCCCATTTCGAGCTGTAACTCAGCGCAAGTACCAGGTTTAATCCTGTGTTTGCACTTAAATATTTTATGCTTCCATCCAATTTTTCCTTTACTTTCCGGGGCATCTTCAAGAGGTCGCCAATAGCCGAAAGACGCACATTCTTTTTCATCAGCAATTCCGACTCATTTTCAATGGCGTGAACCAACAGTTCCATCAGCGCCTCCACTTCGTACTGAGGACGTTCCCAGTTCTCAGTTGAAAAAGCATACAAAGTGAGGTGTTTCACACCGACTTCGCCCGCGCCTTCAACCACCGAACGAACTGACTCAACACCGCTTTGATGGCCAAAAACCCTGGCTTTGCCATGCTTTCTAGCCCACCGCCCATTACCATCCATAATAATGGCAATATGCTGTGGAATTTTTTGCTGATCGAGCCTGTTTTTAAACGCTTCCATGACTAATTTTTACTGTCGTAGGTTGGACATGCCTTTTTGCCTACATAAATTTTATATGTTACATGAAGCCCCAAATATCCTGCCCAATCGTTGTTGTGAAGGGCATCAGTGTATTTTGTTTCTGATAAAACCGCACCGGTAGCCGAATCAATAGTTTCATAGGCCAGCGGATCATCAAGGTTATCCAATTTATCGCTGAATAATTTGTGCATCTGGTATTCTATGCCAATTCCAAGCCGTTGCCCAATGGTATATTTGAATCCAAAACCAAACGGTATTGTGGCCGAAACAACCGATTCATTAATCACCGTAGTGCCTTTGTTGTGTTGCAGGTTAAATGTTGAAATAAATGCCGGATCCATTTCATAAGGGAAATAGGCAACGCCCACACCAGCCATAACATAAGGAGAAAATGGCATATTTTTTACCCCGATAATGTATTTCAGATAATTGATTTCGATTTGAAGAGACAAATTCTCGACACTTTTTGAAAACGAAGTTCCAACTCCCTCAATCATTCCATCTGTAGCAACCCCTCCCATCAGAAATTGCGCCCTCAACGAAACCCGTGCATTAAAGTTGTAACGATAATACGCCCCAAAATTCGGATTGAATTGGTGAAAGAACCCTGCATCATCGATATCGCCAATATAACCCGATGTACCGCCCCAAATGCCAATATCGGCGGTTTTTTGCGCTTTACCCGAAACAGCCATTAAAATGACTGCAAACACCAACAATATTTTATTCATTTTGGTATTCAAATTCGTTGTTTTAAACTTAGTTCCAGGTAAAATTTTGTTTTCAAACTATATTTTTAAATCGACTGATTTTCAGCTATTTAATCATTTGTATTAAATTTTAAGAAACGGCTCTAAAAACTCCCTCACAATCCAAGAAACCATTCACTAAATAACTGAATTACAGATTAATATCGTCCCACAGTTACCGCTATCCGACTCTTAAAAGTGGTACAAAAGTAATATAATTCGCAAAATAACATACCCCCGACATATTATAAAACCCAAAAGAACTTTAAAAATTGTTAAGCAGGGCTGTTTTTTGAATGTTCTGTATTTCTGCACCATCCGGCGATTTCGGACAACAACATGGAATTCAAAATCAGGAGGTTAAAACTCCCTCTTCACTATTTGTGCTGACCAGAGTCTGGCGAAATGATTTGTAATGGAATTTACGTGTAGATTGTCAGTTCCTGCGATCGGCACCCCACATCAATTTGTTGCGGAGTGTGCTAAAGAATGAAAGTTCGGGAAGTTGCAATGTTTTAAGTTTGAAACCAGCTTTTTTGATTTTGATCTCGGTTGCCAGTTCAACCGGAACCGAACGGAAATCCAGCGAAGCAAGAAAATGTGTTCCTCTCCCCTCTACCCTGAGTTTGATTTCGTAATTATCGGGCACAACCATTGGGCGCACTGTCAAGTTGTGTGGAGCAAGTGGTGTAATTACAAAATTTTCCGAATCGGGTGTAAGTATGGGGCCACCAACACTTAATGAATAGGCAGTTGATCCGGTAGGAGTTGCTATTATTAAACCATCAGCCCAATAATTATTTAGCAGTTCATCGCCTACGTACGCATAAATATTAATCATCGATGAAGTATCGGTTTTCAATACAGTCATTTCATTCAGTGCAAAATTGAAATCAAGATTTTCATTTCCTTTAAAATCAACTTGCAACATAGCGCGTTCAACAATCAAAAAATCACGGTTAAATATTCGCGTCAGTGCATTTTGAACCTGATTTTCAGCAATATCAGCCAAAAAACCAAGCCGCCCGCTGTTTACACCAACCACAGGAATATCGAAATTACGGATATTCAGCACCGAATGAAGAAAAGTACCGTCGCCACCCATACTGAAAATAAAATCACATTGATTATCAAAATCAATAAACGAGTGATACTCTTTGGCATAAAATGGTTCGAAATGCAATTCGTCTGACAGAAAATCGTGAAATGGTTTGAAAATATGGACTTCAACCTGATTTGATTGTAAAAACCGGAAAAACTCATGCAAAACCGGAATAAAACTTTCTGAAACCGAGGTGCCAAAAACTGCCACTTTCATCCCATTAAAATTTTAGAGGTTCATAAATTTCATGAATTGATCGTAACGGTCCATATACAGATCACTGATTATCGATTGATCGAAATATACAGCTTTCACTGTATAATTATATCGCATAAATGCCTGAATCAGTGCCGAAAGATCGTCCTTATCCAGCTTCAAAATCACATCCAGAATTTGCGTACCCGGTTTACGATCGAGGAAAACACTCAAAATTCGGTATCCATTGCTTTCAGCAAGCTGACTGATTTCGGTTAATGAGTAGTTATTTGTATTCATTTCGAGTACCACCACACCTCCGATTTCCTGTAACGAAAAGAGTTTGGCAAACCGCCGTGCCAGATCGTAAAGTGTAATAGCGCCAATATAATAATGGTCGTCATCGAGCACTGGTAACACACTCAGCTTTAATTTATACATTAAAATGGCAACCTCAAAAATGTGCTGTTCTTTATGAGCATGTGTTGTTTCAAATTTATCGATTTGCGTTTCGAGCGGAATTTCAGTGAGATTCAAATCATAAATAAGTTTATCGGAAACAAGCCCCAGATAGCGGTTATCGTTCACCACCGGAATGTGCGATACCCTGAAAACATCCATCCTGTTCAGCGCTTTTTGCCCTTTCTCGGTGCTGTACACCGAGGCTATTCCATCCGATATCAGTTTTTCTGCAATCAAAATCAAATGCTTTATGGTTTATTCATTTTCACCGAAAGTTGTAACTTGCGCTGCTAAAATTACAAATAATGACCAGATTAAGCGTAAATATAAATAAAATCGCAACACTGCGAAATTCACGGGGAGGCAAAGTGCCAAGTGTAAAGGAAGCTGCAATAAAATGCCAGCAATTTGGGGCACAGGGAATTACAATACATCCGCGGCCCGATGAGCGTCATATCACACGGCACGATGTTTACGAGCTAAAACCGCTGATTACCACCGAATTTAATATTGAAGGTTACCCAAGTGAAGATTTTCTGAAAATGGTTACTGAAGTAAAACCTCATCAGGTTACACTAGTGCCCGACACTCATAACCAGCTTACCAGCGACCATGGCTGGGATACGTGGAAAAATCTGAGTTTTTTAAAAGAAGTAATTACAAGATTGCAGGAAAATGGGATTCGTACTTCGATTTTTGTCGATCCCGATGTTGTGGCTATCGAAGGTGCAGCCGAAACAAAAACCAACCGCATTGAACTTTATACTGAACCGTACGCAACTATCTACCCTTTAGATCGTTACAAAGCAGTTGAACCATTCGCTGAGGCAGCAAATGCAGCAAAAAAAATGGGAATTGAGATAAATGCTGGTCACGACCTGAGTCTTGAGAATCTGAATTATCTGCACAAACATATTCCTGACCTTGCTGAAGTTTCTATAGGACATGCACTTATTGCCGATGCATTGTACCTCGGACTCGAAACCACGATAAAAAAATACCTTGAATGCCTAAGATAGAAAATAAGAGGTGAGAGATGAGAGATGAGCGAAAACTCAAAATATTTATTCTTCAGAAAACTGTTAAGCAATAAAAATCCCGGCAACAATGGAATTATTTTTCAGGAAAGAAGGAACCGGCTCACCGGTGGTTATTATTCACGGATTGTATGGTTCGTCGGATAACTGGCTGAGCATTGGAAAACGACTTTCGGCAAAACACACGGTTTATATGATTGACCAGCGCAACCACGGCCATTCTCCGTTTGCCAATTCGCACACTTTTAACGATATGCGCAACGATCTCGAAGAATTTTTTGACCAACATAATATCGAAAAAGCCACCATTATTGGGCACAGTATGGGTGGAAAAGTGGCGATGTGGTTTGCTGCCGACTTCCCTGACCGGATTGAAAAACTTGTAATTGCCGATATTGCACCAAAAAATTATTTGCTGTTGGGCAACGAAAGCCAGTTTTACCTTCACCAGAATATTCTGCTGGCCATGCAGGAAATTGATTTCAGCAAAATAACGTCGCGCGCGGAAGTGGACGATTTTATGGCACAAAAAATTGATGATAAACGCATCCGGCAGTTTCTGTTGAAAAATGTGGAAAAAGAAAAAACGAGTCACCTTTTCCGCTGGCGTGTAAATGCCGGAGTTTTGTACGACCACCTCGACGAAATTGTAAGCGGGGTAAACAAAAGCTGGCTCGACGACAGGATTCCGATTACTAATTATCCGGTGGTTTTTATCCGCGGACTGAAATCGAATTACATATTAAAAGAAGATGAAAAGATGATTCGTGAGATTTATCCCGATACCCAGATTATTGATATTCCCGACGCTGGCCACTGGCTTCATGCCGAAAAACCGGAACTGTTTATAAAGGCGGTGATGGTATGTTGCTGAAGAAAGTCAGATGACCGGAGTCGGAAAACGAAAGAAAAAGACATCGGTCATTTGTCTACTTGTTTAAAAATTGAGCCGTTCCTCTTGAGTTGAAGATGGCGGAATAAAAGATGAATGAAAATTATTTCATCCAATTTTCTAATCGAATTTTCGTTAATCTTTTAAAATGTTTTTCATTGTTAGTTGTAAAGTTTCATAACTTGTTCTTTTTCATCAGAGTAAAGTTAGATAATTTTCATTTAGACCATGACATATCCTGCACCCAATTCGGTAAGCGTTTCAAAACCGCTAAACGCATACTTCCAGTTGAAAAAATCAAGTATCCAGAATCCAGCATCAGGAAACCAGCAACCCCGTCCGACCGTGTCATCCCTGCTCGACTTCAACGGTCAGTCGAGCAGCCAGCAGCCAGTTTCACCGGTTATACTTCTCTGTCAATTCTTTCAGATTTTTACCATGCGACGGCAGTAGTAGCTTCCACTCAAACCGCCAACCCCAGTTGCCGGTGGCAGTTCCGGGAATGTTCATCCGTGCTTCTGTTCCAAGTCTTAAAATATCCTGCATTGGAACAATCGCCAGTTTTGCAGTTGATGCAAAAACCATTTCAATGGCATTTGACAGCGCCGTTTCACCCTCGCCGAGGTATTGCCGCACCATTTTTTTCTCTTTTCCTTTCACTGAATTCAGCCAGCCCAGCGTGGTATCATTATCGTGAGTACCTGTGCAAGCTAAAAAATTGGGTTTGTAGTTGTGTGGCAGATTTTCGTTTTTGGCGTCGGAGCCAAACGCAAACTGCAACACTTTTATTCCCATTAAATGCATGTCGTCGCGAAGCTTTTCCACTTCGGGGGTTATCACGCCCAAATCTTCGGCAATAAAAGGCAGGCTGCCAAAATCATGTTTAAATTTTGTAAGCAATTGGTAACCTTTTGCGGCTTCCCATTTCCCGTGAATTGCTGTTTTTTCGCCGGCCGGCACCGACCAATACGATTCGAGCCCGCGAAAATGGTCGATACGGACAAGGTTAAACATATTGATATTGAAGCGCAAGCGCGAAATCCACCAATCGAACTGTCGTTCTTCCAATCGCTGCCAGTCAAACACCGGGTTTCCCCACAATTGCCCGGTTTTACTGAAATAATCGGGTGGAACGCCTCCCACATGCGTTGGATTCAAATCTTCATCCAAATGAAAAATATCGGCATTCGCCCAAACATCGGCGCTGTCGGTTGAAACATACAACGGAACATCACCTATAATTTCGATGCCCTTTTCGTTCGCATACTTTTTCAGTTGGTGCCACTGCCTGAAAAACAGCCACTGTGTAAACATCCAAAAATCAATTCCGTCTTTCAACTTTTCGCGGTATTGCAAAACTGCTGCAGGTTTTCTGAATTTGATTTCAACGGGCCAACTGCTCCAGCTTTCACCGTTAGAATGGTCTTTCAACGCCATAAACAGGGCAAAATCTTCGAGCCACCATTTGTGTTCGTATTGAAAATAAAAGTACTCACTGATAAAAGGCGCAGTGTTTTTCTGAAAGTTAGCGTAAGCTTTTTGCAACAATGGCAATTTCCATTTGCGGGCCGCTTCAAAATCAGCTTTTTGAAGACGATTCTGGGCTGTTTCTGAAATCAGGCTTCGACTTCGCTCATCCTGACGAGCGTTCCGATGTTCAGCCTGCAAGTCACC
>DYSZ01000010.1:0-15945 GCA_020726265.1 Draconibacterium orientale | reverse complement strand
CCTGACGAGCGTTCCGATGTTCAGCCTGCAAGTCACCCTGTGCGTTCCCGAAATTTCGGGAGAAGAGTGTTTTAACGCTCAAATCGGCTTTTGTCAGCCAGCCATCTTTTACCAGCATTTCGAGGTCGATAAGTTGGGTATTTCCCCCAAAAGCTGAATAGCATTGATAAGGCGAATCGCCGTAACCCACCTGCCCGAGTGGCAGAATTTGCCACAATTTCTGATTCGATTTTGCCAGAAAATCGACAAACTGATAAGCATTTTTTCCAAGAGTACCAGTTCCTTCATCGCCCGGCAACGAAGTAATATGCAGCAAAACGCCGCTTTTGCGTCTATTCATATCTATATTTTCTTCTGAATTGTGAAAGATGAGCTGCCGTTTCACGCACAATTCGCTGAACTGCCAATCCATGTTGTAAATCGGGGACAAACGAATGCCCGTCGTTTCCGGTAAAAAAACAGTAATGTGCATGAACCATCGACCGCAGCCAACCCGGCGGCACATGCCCCGATGGAAAACTGGTTATTGGTTTGTAATTGCTTCCCACCATTTGCTTTATCCACTGGTTGCTTCCCTCAATGTAATACTCAAAGAAATCAGGGTTTTGCGACGAATAACGAATGGCACCATTCTCTGCATAAATTTCGAGATAAACCAAATCGCCCGAGCCAGAGCTGATGCGGCTGGCTGAAAGATTTCCCACTGCGCCAGATTCTGGGTCGAACAAAGAAAGAGAGCTAAACAAATCGGAACCCGCCGGAACATCTGCAAAATTTCCGCCCTGAATAGCGCTTGTAATCAGCAAATCTTCGCTCAGAAATGCCATTAACAAACTAATTCCGTGCGAACCCAAATCGGCCATTGCGCCGCCATCGGGCGCGGGCGTTAAACGGGTTACACGTTTTTCGCGATACGCAGTTTGCAGGTAATCGCCATGAAAATATTTTAAATCGAAATGAATGGGTTTTCCCAGTTTGCCAGATTTCCAGAAATTCAAGGCCTCGCGAACCGACGAAGTTTGCAAATATTGAAATCCAACCTGAATTTTCATGGAAGAATCTGTCACTGTTAACAGCTTTTTCATGTCGTTTTCTTCTTCCAGGCTTGAGCAAACCGGTTTTTCGAGATAAATGTATTTTACATTGGGCATTTGCAGCGCGAGTTGGAAATGTTCAAAATGAACTTTATTCGGGCCAAGAATAAAAACCGCCTGAATGTTTTCGTTTGCTGCAAATTCTTCAACCGACTCAGCTTTTCTGAAACCAAATTTTCCGGCAAATTTTTCCCGACTTTCGGGTTGTGCAGAAGCAACCGATTCAGGGATTATTTCCGGAACATTGTTGTAGTAATATTTCAACGCTTCAATGGAATAGGCATGTGCCTGGGCAATTCCGCCCGCTCCCAAAAATCCAATATGTATTTTTTGCATTGAATAAGATTTCAAAATTCGCTCAAAAATAGCGTTTTGAAATCAAAACCATTGAAACACGAAAAACTCTTTGATTTTTGCTTATTTTGAAAAATCGAAAACCTTATCTCATGAAAAATTTTGGTTGGATTGTTTTAATTCTTATGTCGTTTCTTTTCGTTTTTTGTAAAACTGATACAAAATGGAAAGGGCAGGAACCACTCCAAAAAGTGATTACCAAAACACGACCCGTTCAATACCAGTTGAAAAAAATATGGAACCTTGGAAACGGGATTTTTTGCTCGAATGAATTTGATGCTGCACGTTTGAACGGAGCCGTATTAACGGACGATTCTTTTATCACTGTTTTAATCACCGCTGAAAATACCCCGGTTAACAGCAGTCCGTGGTATGCTTTTAAATTGTGGGCCGACACAATTAAAAATGTGAAGTTGAAGATAACTTATTCTGACGGGGTAAACCACCGCTACTTCCCAAGAATCAGCAGTGATAAAATCACTTGGAATACAGTTGATTCAGCTTATTACCTGGCAGATACAGCATCTGTTGCTAAAGGAGAATCGCCAAAATTCTGTACTGTCAGCTTAACATTAAGTACCGATACAATCTGGATTTCGGCTCAGGAAATTATCACTGCCGATGATATCAATGGTTGGGCGGGTAAATTGGCTGAAAAACCATCTGTTTCGATGGAGGAAATCGGGAGTAGTTTTGAAGGCAGGCCAATCAATCTTTTACAAATTGGAAACCCTGAAAGTAAAAAACTAATGATGGTTTTATCGCGGCAGCACCCTCCCGAAATTACCGGCTGGCTAGCCATGAAATGGTTTGTTGAAACCCTTTGTGAAGAGAATAGTGTGGCTGAAAAATTCAAGGATGAATATCGTGTTTTTGTTGTTCCAATGGTGAATCCCGATGGTGTAGATCACGGGCATTGGCGTCACAATTCAGGTGGAATTGATTTGAACCGCGACTGGGAAGACTTTAACCAACCCGAAACAAAAGCGATTAAACACTTTATGGAACAGCAAGTTGCAAAGGGCGGTAAGTTCTATTTTTCCATCGATTTTCATTCCACATTCGAAGATATTTATTACACCATCGACCCGAAACTGAAAGGGAATATGCCGGGACTTGTACCCGATTTGATTAACTCAGTTGCCGAAGAAATTGAGGGTTACGAACCCAATATTCGTCCGAACGATTTGAATGAACCCAAAATCAGTTCCACCAGTTTTTTCTTTTACAATTTTGGTGCAGAGGCGGTGACCTATGAAATTGGAGATGGAACATCGCGGAAATTAATCAGAAAAAAAGGCGAATTAACCGCAAAAAAATTAATGGATTTGGTGATGAGTAGTAAATATCAGTAAAAAAAAAGCGGGGACTTCAAGTAAAATGGAGTCCCCGCTTTTTTATATTATTCAGCTATTTCAAATACTTATCCAGCCAGTTAAAGAAAACCCGCTGCCAGAGAATACCATTTTGAGGTTGCAAAACCCAGTGATTTTCTTCGGGCAGATAAAGCATTTGTGCCGGAACACCTTTCATAACTGCTGCATTAAAGGCAGCCATTCCTTGTTCTGAGGGAACACGATAATCTTTTTCGCCCTGAACAATCAGGATTGGGGTATCCCAGTTTTGCACAAATTTATGTGGAGAAAAAGCGTAGGAACGCTGCGCTGCAGCATTTGTTTTATCCCAGTAGGCGCCACCATAATCCCAGTCAACAAACCACATTTCTTCGGTTGTGGTGTACATGTGCTCGAAGTTAAAAATACCGTCGTGAGCAATAAAAGCTTTAAATCTCTTTTCGTGATTACCGGCCAAGTACATCACCGAAAAACCGCCGTAACTGGCACCAACAGCTCCCATTTTATCTTTGTCAACAAATGGTTCTTTGGCAACGTCATCAATCGCAGTCAGCAAATCTTTGATATTCTGTCCGCCGTAATCTTTCGAAATCTGCTCGTTCCACTCCTGACCAAAACCGGGCAAACCACGACGGTTGGGCGCTACAATAATATAACCTTTGGCAGCCATCATCTGGAAATTCCAGCGGTACGACCAAAACTGGCTCACAGTACTTTGCGGGCCGCCGCCATTATATAAAAGTGTGGGGTATTTTTTTGAGGGGTCGAAATGCGGAGGGTAGATCACCCAGGTGTGCATTTGTTTGCCGTCGGTAGTTAGCAGCCAACGTTCTTCCACATTCCCAAATGTCAGTTGGTCGAGAATTCCCTTATTTACCTGTGTCAGCGGACTGTCTTTGCCAGTAATCGGATCAACCACATAAATTTCTGCCGGGTTCGACATCGAAACTTTTTCAGCAACAAGTTTATCACCAGCAAGCGCAACATTCAGGTAATCATGCACTCCGTCGGTAATTCTTGCGATTGAACCATCGGCAAGGTCGAGCCGGCAAATCTCGTCGGTTCCCTGCAGATTACTGACAAAAAATATTGATTTTGCATCGGCAGTCCATTTCAACCCAGCCACGTTCTGGTCGAATTTTGAAGTATAATCTGTTTTTTCGCCCGTAGTTAAATTGGCGATAAACAAACGCACTTTATCCGCTTCGTAGCCATCACGTTCCATACTTTCCCAGGCCAGTTTTGTCCCGTCGGTCGAGAAAACAGGGTTCTGGTCGTACCCCATCATTCCTGATGTAAGGTTCAGCGTTTCGCTGCTTTCGGTATTGTACAGATAAATATCGGTATTTGTTGAAATGGCGTATTCTTTTCCGGTTTTCTTTTTACACACGTACGCGATGGTTTTTCCATCGGGGCTCCAAACCACTTGCTCTGTTCCGCCAAAAGGTTTATTGGGCGAATCAAAACGCTCGCCTTCCAAAATATCTTTTCCTTCGGTGATTTTTGCATCGGAATAATCAGCCACAAAAATGTGGGTGTAAGTATAATCGTGCCAGCAATCCCAGTGCCTGTACATAATATCGGTTTCAAGCCGGGCATTGGTTTTTGGCAAATCGGGAAACATGTCGTGAATATCCTGGTCGAGTTTAGCAGTTTTCAGATAGTATATTTTCGAGAGGCCCGCAGCATAATCAAACCCAAAAATACCGCCGTCAACATCGGTCATTTGCTTTTTACCACTGCCATCGGGATTCATTTCCCACATTTGCGAACTCCCGGAAACTGAAGATAAATAGGCAATCTTTTCGCCGTCGGGCCGCCATTTTACTTCGGTTTCATTTTCAGGCGAGTTGGACAGATTGACAGGTTTGCCGCCTTCCACAGGTACAGCATAAATATCGCTGAACGACTTGTTTTTTCCCATGTTTACCCAGGTAACCGTGTAAACTGCGGTTTTTCCATCGGGTGAAACCTGGGTTCCGCCTACCCTGCCAAACGACCACAATACTTCGGGGGTCATAATATCGGAACCGAGTTTTGGAGTTTCGGGCAAATAATTTTCGGCAACCTGTATTTTTTCTTTTTGAGTGCAGCTAAAAATGGCCAACGAGATCACAAACAATGCTAGTTTCTTCATTTCAAATTGATTTATTGAACGGGTTCAAAATAAACATTTTGTACCAAAACGAACAACCGGTTTCGACAGTAACAGAAAAGAAATGAAGTAAAAGAAATAATGCAAAAAAAAGGCGCCGTTTCCGACGCCTCATCTTCAACAAATTAACATTAATCAGTTGTTTTCACTGTATTTAAAAACTTCTTCGAATATTATTGTGTTTCCATTGTAATCGGTACTCTTCACCTTGAATCTGACAGAATCGACTCCCGCAAAAACCAACGAATCGAGCTTGAAAGAAACAAACCCAACATAGGGTACAGCCTCATCGTCTCCGTTTTTGTTATGTCGCAATTCGAATTCAAATGGTTGGTTTGCAGCGTTTAATATTCCTGGTTGTTTTACGAGGTTGATAAAATGTGTTTTGTTGTATCCCCAATATTTGAGTTGAAGATTGAGCAGGTTGTTACTTACCCAATGTTCCTGAACAATAATCGGGTCGTTGCCAATGCTGTCTTCAATCGCTTCGGTAATGTCAATTATTCCTTTCATCAAAACCTCTTCCACCGAATTAATTTTCACATAATAAGCCTCAATTTCTCCCTCGCTATCAAGCTCTTCATCCAGAACAGTGTAATTAATAAAAACCCTATCTCCGGTATCAATTTTATCTTTATCCGAAGCGCCGCTGCTACTATTATAATAGTTGTCCCATGCAACGGGAATTAAAATATTACCATCATCGAGTTTAATTCTGTAGGAATTGGCATTCTCAACAATACCGAAACCAATCCATATATCGCCGAGTGAATAATCGTCATCACTTTCCATACACCCGGTAAACAATAGTAGAAGGCTTGTGAATAAGCCAAAAATTAACTTCTTCATACCAAAAAAATTTAAATGTTTTCGAATACTAAGACTAAATTATAATGACTCAGGTTGCGTTCTAAGTAAAATTTTCTGATTACAGCAACTGACAATTTTGTCAGTAATGTCATGTTCACGGGTAGTTTGGCACGCTGATTGTCTCGTCATAACAACATATTTAAATATTTATATATTTGCCATTATGAAAACTGTAGAAGGATTAGCAGCGTTAAAAAATATTACCGGACAGCACGAAAATGTTTGGTTGCTGTTATTTAAAAAAGGCTCGGAACAAAGCGACTGTGCATTCGACAATTTTGCGAAAATCGCAGCCGGAGAAAGTAATATTTTGTGTGTTGCCGATGTTAATGAAGTGCGTGATATACATTCGGAATATGGAATTTCTTCGGTACCCTCGTTACTTCAGTTTGAAAAAGGGGAATTGAAAAATGTAACAAAAGGGTGCCACAAACCAGAACAGTTTAATGCAATAATCGGGAAAAGTGTTTTCGTTTCGGGAACAGGCGGCGAAGAGAAAAGGCAAAAACGGGTAACCGTTTATACAACTCCAACCTGTTCGTGGTGCACCACAATTAAAAGACATTTGCAGGTAAACGGTATTCAGTACCGCGAAGTAAATGTGGTAGCCGACCAGAAAGCAGCAGAGGAAATGGTAAAGAAAAGTGGTCAGCAAGGTGTTCCGCAAACCGATATTGATGGGCAGATCATCGTTGGATTTGATAAAACAAGAATTAATGCGCTCCTGGGAATCAGATAAAAAAGTTAATATTTTTGGAAATTCAATAGGAACAATAAGAATAACAAATACATAAAGCAAATGAAAAAGTTAATGGTAATGCTGGCAGTTGTGGCCATTTCGTTGCAGAGCTGCAATTCGAGCCAGGCAAAAAACAATGGTAACGAATCAACCGGCGGTGAAAAACCTGCTGAAGCTGTTTCGGCAAGCAACGCTGCCGATGGCGGAACTGTAAAACTGACAAAAGCTAAATTTTTGGCTGAAGTTTGGGATTACGAAAACTCTCCGAAAGAGTGGAAATTTAAAGGGAAAAAGCCGGCAGTGATTGATTTCTATGCTGACTGGTGTGGTCCGTGCCGTACCGCATCTCCAATTCTGGAAGAGTTGGCCAAAGAATACAGCGGCAAAGTGGTGATTTACAAAATTGACACCCAGGTGGAGCAGGAACTCGCATCAGTTTTTGGAATTCAGGGTATTCCCGCTTTTCTGTATATTCCGGTAAACGGCAAACCTACAATGGCTTCGGGAATTGCACGCACCAAAGAAGACACAAAAAAGATGTTTAAAGAAAACATCGACAACATGCTTGTTACAACAAAGTAAAAATGCTCAGGTGTAGGTTAATTTCGATTTTGGAACTAACTTCGCACCCGACTTTTAATACTAAATGTTTAATTTAAGAATAGTAAAAAATGAAAGAATTACAGCCTATTAACCAAAATGTGTTGCTGGAATTGTTGGAAGACAATGCCGAACAAAAAACTGCATCGGGTATCATAATTCCCGAATCTGCACAGGAGAAACAAGAAGTTGCAAAAGTAATTGCAATCAGTAATATCGAAAATGCAGAAATTGCACCTGGTGACGAAGTTCTCTACAAAAGGTACGCAGGAACGGAAATTGACTTCAACGGTAAAAAATACCTGTTGTTGCCGTATGCCGAAATTCTGTCGAAAGTCGTGGTAACCGAATCAATCTAAGCTAAAGTTCAGAATTTTACCTATTCTGCCAAAAAACATTTATTTTTTATAATCGACACCAAAAGGCCGGGAGTTTGCGCTTCCGGCCTTTTTAGTTTAATTCTTTGTCATTTTGAATGAGGCACGAATGAGAAATCTGGTTCTGATAAAGATTTCTCCTCATTCTTCGTCGAAATGACAGTCTTTGGTAATTTTCATTGAACTGAAAAGGAAGTTACTTTAAAGTCCTTTTTACAAACGTTTAAAATCCGTTTCGTTCAAAAATTGAATTGTCTTGTTGATGCCTTCGTACATCAGCACATCAAACTGAACAAAAGCAACCTTCTTACGGTATTCCTGAAGAAATGCCTCCAAAAATTCAGACGTTTTTACCGGCCTTCTGAAATCCATTGCCTGCGCGGCATTGTATAACTCAATAGCCAGAATCTTTTCGGTGTTAAGCACAACTTTCAACGCTTTTGTCGCGGCATTTCCACCCATGCTCACGTGGTCTTCCTGCTCGTTTGACGATGGGATTGAATCGACCGAAGCCGGCGTACACAGCTGTTTGCTCTGACTAACAATTGAAGCCGCTGCATATTGAGGAATCATAAAGCCGGAGTTTAAACCCGGTTTGGCAACCAGAAAAGCGGGTAATCCGCGTTCGCCTGAAATCAGCCTATAAATCCGGCGCTCCGAAATACTTCCAAGTTCATTCATCGCCATGGCCAGAAAATCAAGCGCCAAAGCCAGCGGTTCACCATGAAAATTTCCTCCCGAAACGATCAGGTCGTTATCAACAAAAACCGTCGGATTGTCAGTCACCGAGTTCATTTCTATTTCGAAAACCGAGGCGGCATAACGCACTGCATCGCGCACTGCACCATGTACCTGTGGAATGCAACGGAATGAATACGGATCCTGAATGTGTTCCTTTTTCCGGTGCTGCATTTCGCTGCCTATCAGAATTCTTCTGAAGTTGGCAGCCGATTCAGCCTGACCTTTGTGCGGACGGATTCGCTGGATATTTTCTGAAAATGGTTCAAGTAACCCGTCGAAAGCATCGAGCGAAAGTGCCCCAATCATGTCGGCCTGGTCAACCAACCTGAAAGTTTTGAGCAACATATAAACGCCGTGGGCACCCATAAACTGGGTTCCGTTCAGCAAAGCCAACCCTTCTTTGGCTTGTAGCTTTATAGGCTGCCAGCCAAATTTTTCCAAAACCACCGCAGCTTCTGTTCTTTTCCCTTCAAAATTCACTTCGCCCATTCCGAGAAGTGGCAAAAAAAGCATGGCTAACGGAGCCAAATCGCCACTTGCCCCCAGCGAACCCTGCTCATAAACCAAGGGTAATACATTGTGATTAAACAAATCGATAATCCGCTGAACAGTAACGATCTGAACTGCTGAATTTCCTTTTGAAAGTGCATGAATTTTCAGTAGTAACATCAGCTTTACCACGTCGCCGGGCACTTCGGGGCCAATATTACAGGCGTGCGAAATCACAAGGTTTTCCTGTAGTTTACTTAAATCGTCGTTTGAAATTACGATGTTGCAAAGCGCACCAAAACCTGTGTTAATTCCGTAAATCGGTTTTTCTGATTCGCTGATTTTTCGGTCTAAAAACTGCTTGCTTTTCAGAATCAGTTGCTTCGATTCTTCTGAAAGTTCAAGTTTGATATCGTTTTCAAGAATATTTTGTATGGTCTCAAATGTGAGGTTTTCGGGGGTGATTTTATGAATATGACTTGACATGTTTTTATGATTTTTGAATTGTAAAACTGATGTGTACGATGTACCTATGTGGTATTAGATGAACCACATAGGTACATTGGGCACAATAGAAAACTCTCGTAAGATGATTTTCAAGGGAACCGAATGTCTCCTCCGGCAGTTTTTACAAAACGTGACTTTAAAATCATAACCTGAATTTTGCGGTAATTTCGCTGTTGATTCAGGATTGCAAAAGGATATTTATCAGTTCTTCTGGCGAAACACTTGTTTGTTCGCCGGTTTCCATATTTTTCAATGTTAATTTTCCCGTCTGCATTTCGCTTTCGCCGGCCAGCACAACAAACGGGATATTTTTTCGGTTGGCATAAGTCATCTGTTTTTGCATTTTGGCGCTGTCGGGGAAAATCTCGGCATTGATTCCTGATTTCCTGATTTCCGCTAACACCGGCAGACAATAAGCTTCTTCGCGTTCGCCAAAATTCACAAACAAAACTTTTGTGGTTTCTGCCGAATGTTCGGGGAAAAGGTTGGCTTGCAATAAAACATCGTAAATGCGCTCGGCGCCAAACGAAACACCAACACCCGATACATTTGGCAGCCCAAAAATTCCGGTGAGGTCGTCGTAACGGCCACCACCACAAATGCTGCCCATTTCGGCATCTTTTGCCTTTACTTCGAAAATGGCGCCTGTATAATAATTCAGGCCACGCGCAAGTGTAAGATCGAGCTCAACTTCTGTATTCAACTGTAAACTATCGAGATAGCCAAACAGTTTTTTGATTTCGGAAACTCCTTTTAAACCGATTTCGGATGTTGCAAGAATTTGTTCAAGCTGCCAGACTATTTCAGCGGTATTTCCTTTGAGTGACAAAATCGGCTGTAATTTTCCGATGGCTTCTTCTGAAACTCCTTTTTCTGCCAGTTCGGCATTTACCTTCTCCAACCCTATTTTATCAAGCTTGTCGATGGCAACAGTTATATCGATAATCCGGCTATTTTCCCCAATCACTTCTGCAATTCCTGAAAGGATTTTGCGATTATTTATCGTAACGACTGTGTTGATTTTCAACCTGGTAAAAACATCGTTGATGATTTGGACAAGTTCAACTTCGTTAAGCAGACTGTTGCTGCCAATTACATCCACATCGCACTGGTAAAACTCGCGGTAACGCCCTTTCTGCGGACGGTCGGCGCGCCAAACCGGCTGAATCTGGTAGCGTTTAAACGGGAAAACTATTTCATTTTGGTATTGAACAACAAAGCGCGCAGTAGGAACGGTGAGATCGTAACGCAAACCTTTTTCTGAAATTTTTGAGGTGAGTTTATTCGAATTCTTTTCAGTCCAAACCTCATCCTGCACGTTGCCGGCAAAATCGCCTGAATTCAAAATTTTAAAAAGCAATTTATCACCTTCCTCTCCGTATTTTCCCATCAAAGTCGAAAGATTTTCCATGGCCGGAGTTTCAATAGGCTGAAACCCATACAGCCTGAAAACTTCCTTAATGGTATCGAAAATATAGTTGCGTTTCACCATTTCGGCTGGCGAGAAATCGCGGGTTCCTTTGGGGATGGAAGGTTTTTGTGCCATTGTTCGTTTATTATTTGGGTGGCAAAAATAGAAATTAATGGTGAGTTTTCAGCAAAAGACAATCCAGCAAAAACATATCTTTGCAACGCGTTAAAAAAAGCAACAATGGAAGACATTAAAAAGGAAGGCCGCTACAGCCGTGTGTACGAACAACTGGCAACGCTTGTTAAGAAAAGTAACAATACCCAGGCTCGCATGGCAACCATTATTGCTGTACTTCATCATAAAATGGAATATTATTTCTGGACCGGATTCTACCTCATTGACGATGGCAAGATGACTGTAAACATTTACCAGGGGCCGGTTGCCTGCCAGATTCTGGAGAAAAACAAAGGCGTTTGCTGGGCTGCGTTCAACCAGAAAGAAACAATTGTAGTGGAAGATGTTCACCTGTTTCCGGGACATATTGCCTGCGATTCGCGTTCTAACTCCGAGATAGTTGTACCTTTTAAAAATGGTGAAGGAGAAATTATTGGTGTATTGGATATTGACAGCAAAGAAAAAGCTTCATTTACTGAGGTTGACGCGCGCTGGCTTGAGAAAATTCTTGAGTTAATATATTCATAACCAAGTCTATTCGCGGACTGCCCCTGCACCTTTTACCAGCGGTATATATTTCATCGACGGACTTTGTATAAACTCACCCAATCCAAGCTCATTCCATTTTTTATCGATTGATGAAATCGTTTTTTCGTCCATAGTAACCACGTTGGGCCAGTCGCGCAGAAAATTATCATGGCTTTCGGTTTTAAAAGTAGCATCCACAAATACTATTTCATTACCAGCACTATCGGTTTCGATGGTTACATCGCGCATGGGTTCGAGATTACCTCCCAACAACCACATGGTCATAAATAAATCTTCCAGGTCGGTGCCATCATTAAATATTACAACCAAACTATACAATTCAGGAAGAACCGTTGCAACCATTTCGGTTATGAGTTTTCTTTTCGAATAGCTTTTATCCTTCTTAATTTTAATTAATAAAACAGGTATCTGAAGTTTATTTGCAAGGTCGAAAAATCCTGTTATTTCCGGCAATTTTTCCAAAAATGAAGTATCGAAAACATTGAATTGAATTAATTCTTTTCTTTCAACTTTCTCCTCTTCAAATGGCGCGGTTAAATCGATTCCCAGTTTCGAGCCAAAAGCAAATTTGTTGGATGCGTGGTCGAGCACATCAAGCGGACCTTTCGAAAAATGCAGGCTGTATGCAGGATTAAAGTTTTTTGAAAAAGCTTTTGCAAGCTCAACCGGCTGAAGAATATTTACGTCAGCGTCAACAACCACCAAAACTTTATTAAACATCATCTGGCCTGCGCCCCAAAGAGAATTCATAACTTTTACGGCTTGTCCGGGGTAGCTTTTGTCGATTTTCACCACAGTAAAATTATGGGCCACACCTGCAACAGGAAGCGTCATATCTTTTAATTCAGGAACCATCGACATACGAATGGGTGTAAGAAAAATGCGTTCGGTAGCAAGCCCGATATAGGCATCTTCCATGGGCGGAATCCCCACGATGGTGGCCGGATAAACTGCATTTTTTTTGTGTGTGATGCAGGTGACATGAAATTTTGGATACCAGTCGGCAAGCGAATAAAAACCTGTATGGTCGCCAAACGGGCCTTCCCAAATCAATTCTTCCGACGGGTCGACATATCCTTCAATTACAAAATCGGCATCTTCAGGAACATACAAATCATTGGTAAGGCATTTCACCAGTTTTACTGGTCTTTTTCTAAGAAATCCGGCCAGGAGGTATTCGTCCATATTTTCGGGCATGGGTGCTGTGGCTGCATATGTATAAACCGGATCGCCACCCAATGTAACTGTAACAGGCATGCGTTTGCCAAGCTTTTTGTATTTCTCAAAATGTGCGGCTCCTGTTTTATGCTTGTGCCAGTGCATTCCGGTTAAATTCTTTTCAAAAACCTGCATTCGATACATTCCTACATTTGGCACACCGGTTTCAGGATCAATTGTATGAACACAGGGAAGTGTAATAAACGGACCACCATCAGCAGGCCAACAGGTTAAAATAGGAAGTTGACTTAAATCGGGGTTTGTCATTCTCACTTGCTGGCAAATACCTTTGCGACTCAGTTTGCGGGGCATCCACTCACTTACTTCCTTTAACATTGGTAACAGTTTTAACTTCTCCCACAAAGTATCTTTTGGCTTAAGGAAAGTACCAAACAAAGACTCAATTTCGCTTTCAATTTCGAAAACTGACTCACGACCAAATGCGAGTGCAATTCGTTTTTCGGACCCCAACATATTGATCAGCAAAGGAAAACCGGTACCAGTGTTTTCAAAAATCAGCGCTTTCCCTCCTCCATTCTGTTTTGAAACCCTGTCAGCAATCTCTGAAATTTCAAGATTAGAATTGACAAAAGTCTTGACTCGTATTAATTCGTCTGCTTTTTCAAGATTCAATATAAATTGCTGTAATCCTATGTTCATTTTAAAAATTTTGGATAAAGATAAAACTCTGCCAGCATTGGAACAGGAAAAACAGGACTGAAGTTCAGAAACAAAAAAAGTTATCATTCACAGGAATGATAACTTTCTGAATATCTTGTATCCGTTATTTAAACTTTCAGAAAAATTTTACCAGATTTTTGAAGGTGAAGGATTTCTGAACCAGCCTGAATTTACGTTTCCCTGTGATTCAGCCCATTCAATAAACTCGGGATATGCCTCATTTAATGGAATTTGCTCAATTGTATGATCGAATGGCTCCAAAATCAATAAACCCCACGGTAAATTATTTTTTGTTTTATAATACCTGTCGTTGCCTGGCACCGAGGTATCAGCTGATTCGCCAAAAGGATAACTCATTAAATTAGTTGGGTTCCTGTTGGCCAAATGTATCTCTGTTCCTCGATCCTGATTTTTTACCAGGAAAAAATTAAAACTTGATGAACTGATTTGATCGGTACTCAAAGGATTGTTTGCAAATGAAATAGTAATTACAACCAGGTCGGAAGTACCAACAAAACCATTCTGAACAGTATTAAACATCGAGCCTCCTGCGCGATTCAGCACATCTCCAATGTTTTCAATGGCAATTACCACTGCTTTACTTTGGCCGCTTTCGGTTCCATTTGAATTTAATGAAATATTGCTGCTGGTTTTATATACAGCACCAGTTACAGAAGTAACAGCCGATGATGAAATATTATCGAATTGAATACCCAGACCATTTTTGCTCGAAGCGCCAACTGCTTTTACATTTATATATAATTTAAGGGAAACCACTTTATTTGAAGCATTAGTAGTATAAGCACCTTTAATTTCGGCAACGAGATCGTTAAAATCGTAATCACCTGTTCCGGGCCACAAATCTTCGAAAAGAAGCGTTGCGTTGGTGTTTGCTCCCGGAAAATAAGAACTAAATGCTGAATTGCTGTCATCGGGATACTCATCCTGGTCATCAGGTATGCCATCATGATCTGAATCAGGAATAGATGGTTCGCCGATCCCAACCGGATTACAATCAGAAACAGGGATATAAGTTTCACAATACTTCACCGTTTGTGCGATTGTTCCGTTTTTTGTTTCAATACCATTTTCGTCACAAATATCAAGCGTACCCATTAACGAACCACTGCTGTTAATAACGGTTGAACCTGAAACACTAAGGCTGGAATAATTGCCTGTTCCGTTAATTTTACTGTTTACCATCAGACCTTTGCTTTTAATCATTGCACCTCCTGATAGTTCGGTTTGTGCTCCTGAATTTACAGTAAAAGTTCCACCCGAGTAAATGTAACCCAGATTTGACAAATTTGCATTCTGATTAACATTACCTGTAACAATAAATTTACAGCTATTATTTACCGTACCGCTGCTGTTGTTATTAAAGTGGCCTGAAACATTGAGTGAACCACCGTTTTCAAGAAGCGAATTATTATTCAAATCGCCTGCGATGTTCATGGTTTTGAAGTTTTTCAATGTTCCGCCATGATTAATATTGTAACCCGAAACATTGACTGTTCCATAATTTATCAGGATTCCGTTTGGTGAGAAATTATTTGAAATATTCAGCACTCCCCAGTTTGTAATTTTGTAATTGTTCTGATTCAGGTTCAGATTTGTTGCCTGCAATGATCCGCTTGCCGCAATTTCGATTGAAACAGTTAAGTTGCCATTAAAATTAACATTTCTCAAAGTTGAATTTCCACAAAATCGGAGTGTTCCTCCATTGTTCTGAAAAGTAACATCGCCGGTGAAATCGCTTGTAACACAAATAGTTTTACCACTGCTTACCACAATATTCCCAGACGTTGCAGTAAAAGTCTCACTGCATTCTGAACTGCAATCGGGGCTTACAGGAATCACGGCAGTTGCACTTTTGGTACTTTTTGTATTTTCATTGAAAGTGTATTTAAAAATTCCCCCTGTAATATCAACAATCATATTTTGCGTATTTCCTGAAGGGAACAAACAAACAACATAAACTTCTTCCAAATCGGCTGAAACCTGTATTTCGTTTGTAAAAACAACTTCCTCTGAAGCAGTTCCTTTCATAATCAGCTCTCCGCCGTTTTGCGGATCACCTTTGTAAATCGCAATTCCGGAAACGAATTCCGGGTTTTTTGAAACTGCATCAATTTCAAAGACCATAGTGGCTGAAGTTTCCCATGTAAATGCATCAGCTACATTCATTTCATTCATCGAATCGGCCGGTACCTGATTAACTTCCTCAATAATACACGATGTTAAAAACAGAGATGAAAATCCTATTAAAAGAATCATTACCTTGTTAATCAATTTCATATCGAATTTGCTTTTAATTGTGCTAAGTATTTTACTATTCATATTTCTTTGTTTTTAATTGAATAAATTTTGTAACTGATTTAATGGTTACAAGAACATTTAACCAACAATCATACCATTTTTCATATTAATCTGATTTTCTATATTTTATCAACTATCAATATACTGAATAAATCCCCTTAAAGGACAAATAACACCTCCATTAGGACGATAATTCAATATAGGACAATATCAAATTTAAATCTTTTTACACTACCCAACTATTACGAATGCTATCCAATAATGTTATTTTTTGTTCCTACTCAGGAGCGAAATTAACAATAAACTGTGTAT
>DYSZ01000087.1 GCA_020726265.1 Draconibacterium orientale | reverse complement strand
ATCCAACTGTGGAAAAACCGGTTGCTGCTGCACCTCAGCCAAAAAAGGAAAATGGTGTCGCACCGGGTCAGAAATACATTGAATTTGATATTGCTGAAGAAAAGAAGCAGGAAGAGTTTGATTTCGAATCGATGTACCCGGGTACCACCAAAGAACGGAAAGGAACAAATCATCAGCCTGTGAGCAGGGATTTTGCAGCCATGAGCGATGAAGATGTTGACAACATGGAAAATGTGCCGGCTTATTTGCGTCGCCAGTTACGCATGAATGACCCGCAGTACAAAAAACAACGTTCGAATTTAACCGTTTCGGGCGATAACAGAATTTCAGATAAAAACTCGTACCTGCATCGTCAGGTCGATTAAAAAATAAAACTATGGGATTGTTTGATAAAATTAGCAACGACATCACGGAAGCTATGAAAGCCCGTGAAAAAGAAAGACTTGAAGCGCTCAGAAATATCAAAAAAGTAATGATTGAAGCGCGGTCGGTCAAAGGTGCCGGCAGTGAACTTACCGATGAGGAAGTATTAAAAATCATTTCAAAACTTGCAAAACAAGGTTCTGAATCGGCTGCAATTTACAAGGAGCAAAACAGGGCCGATTTGTATGATCAGGAAATTTTTCAGGTGAAAGTTTTTGAAAGTTACCTGCCAGCCAAACTTTCTGATGCCGATTTAACCGCAGCCATCAATGCAATTATTACTGAAGTTGGGGCAACTTCGGCTAAAGACATGGGAAAAGTAATGGGAGTGGCTTCCAAAAAACTTGCCGGCCTGGCCGATGGACGCGAAATTTCGGCAAAAGTGAAGGATTTATTACAGTAAAAAAGATATCAGGAAAAGCTTAGCAGTGCTTTTCTTAGGGTTACCGACCATTAATTTTGAAAATGGAAAAAGGGTTTGCCACGGCAAACCCTTTTCGTTAGTATTCATTGTATTTATTAGTCTTCGTCGTCATCGCCGCCGCCGCCATCATCTACAAAATCATCATCGTAACTATCATCATCGTCATCGTCCGGAACAGTTTCGGCAAGATTATCCATATCGGCAAACTTATCTTCATATTCCTGTTTAACTTCGCTTTTCAGGAATCCGTCTTCATCAAAATCATCATCTTCGTCAACAATCTGAACTGCTTCATTTTCGGTCATGCGTAGCATGTAATACCTGTCATCGGTTTCAAAAGGTAACACAGTCACTTTAGTACCGTCCTTGTCGAAAAAATGAATCAGGTGATCGGCAAAACCGTCAGTGTATAATAATTTTATCTGCTGCTGCAAATCTTTATCGAGTTTGTTGTAATCTTTTATAACTCTTGGCTTGTTTACTTTCATAACAATTAGTATGTTGAAAAATGGTTGTTAATCAAAATTTATTATTCCCGATTCTGAAGAATCCCGATTTTAACGATAATTATTCAGCATCATTACTGCAACAAATAAAGATTTTAGTAATGAATTACACAACACTTTTATTTACTTTTTTTTCATCTTTTTTCATTCGGTTTATTTTTCCCACAAAGCAGTCTTTGTCAGTGCACCAATGACATTGATAACCCTTTTGACTCAGGTTTTTACCAATACCGATAATTCCACTCACCGATTTTGCCGGGCACATGAGAGCAGACGCAGAAAGTGTTACCCCGCAAAAACCGGGAGGCAGCAAACTGAAAAGTTTGTGTTGCTCGGCAACATCCCAATCGCAGTAACCCGGCGAGAATCTGTCTGAAATTTTCAGCCCTTTTTGAAAAGAATTATTCTCAAGTTCCTGCTGTATTTTTAGCGCAGTTCTGTCGGCAACCACTGAACCAATAGTATCGAGTGCATATCCCAATATGATATCGCCACCGGTCATCATTTCATTGGCCAAATCTGTAATTGCATTACCAGCGGTACAAACAAAAATTGCGATTTGTTGTGCTGATTTTAATTGCGTTACAATAATTTTATCGGGGTGAAATTGTTGGGTTTCAATACTGATTATTTTGTCTGTGGTATTTACACCGCATTCGCCGAAAATACTAAATCCACCTGTTGGCCGGCAAATTTTCTTTGCTTTTTCCAATGCAACTTGTAGTATTTCAGGAAACGGTTCTGGAGCTAAATCCAGTTCGAATCCCATCAGCTCAAAAACATCTGCTTCTGTTATATCGAGTTCATTAAAGGTGTAAGAAAATTCTTTTGTCATGATTCTCTGAAATTCATTAGCCGAAAAATAATTTTTCTTTTTCGAATATCCATTCGTCGAAAAAAAAAAGAGGAAATGAATGTTCATTTCCTCTTTGCTGATAAAACCTTAGCGGTTAAATTTCAATAATGACAATTTTATCTATAATATCACCCTGCCTGATTTGGTCGATTACTTCCAATCCTTCGTAAACTTTTCCAAAACAAGTGTGATGATGGTCGAGATGTTGTGTGCCACGACGGTTATGGCAAATAAAAAATTGCGAACCACCGGTGTTTCTTCCGGCATGAGCCATTGAAAGAACACCTCTATCATGATATTGGTTTGGACCATCAAGCTCGCAATCAACTGTCCAGCCTGGCCCGCCTGCACCAGTACCATCGGGGCATCCGCCCTGAATCACAAAATTTGGAATTACCCTGTGAAATGTAAGCCCGTTGTAAAAACCCGATTCGGCAAGACGTATGAAGTTTGCCACATTTTTTGGGGCATCTTCCTCGTAAAACTTCATTTTCATAATTCCTTTGGAAGTATGAATTTCTGCACCTTTCATCATTAACTATTTTTAAATTTGCGACAAAAATAGAAAAACTTGTTACATAAACCTGTTTTGTAGAAAACCATATTTTTTATATTGATATATTTAGAACCAGAAACTTAAATCTGAATGTGATGCTGAATAACTCGAAAGGCTTGTCGCGCGCTGATTTCTTACGAAATTTGGCTTTGGTCACTGGGGGTGCAATTTTAACTCCGGCAATGTTAAGCGCCTACAAAAAAGTAGCAGGTTCAGAAATGCAACTCGGACTTGTAACCTATCTTTGGGCAAAAGACTGGGATATACCTACAATTATAAAAAATTGTACTGAAGCCGGAATTGGTGGAGTGGAATTACGGGTCGAACATGCTCACAAGGTAACACTTGAATTGAGCAATGAACAACGGAATGAAGTAAAAAAACAGTTTGCAGGCAGCGCAGTAAAAATTATTGGCATGGGTACCAACGAGCAGTATGATTCGCCCGAGCCTGAAAAATTGAAAATGGCGATTGAAAGAACCAGACAATGGTTGAAGTTAAGCGCCGATATTGGCGGTTCGGGAGTTAAGGTTAAACCCAATCAGTTTCACAAAGATGTGCCGAAAGAAAAAACACTTGAGCAAATTGGAAAAGCACTCAACGAACTTGGAAATTATGCCAACAACATGGGGCAAAAAGTAAGGCTCGAAGTCCATGGAGAAAGTACGCAGGAATTGCCAAACATTAAAACTATTATGGATTTTGTTGAAAATGATGGCACTACTGTTTGCTGGAATTGTAACGATCAGGACTTGATTGGTAACGGATTTGAATATAATTTTAACCTCATTAAAAACAGGCTTGGCGATACTACCCATGTTCGCGAATTGAATATTGGTAATTATCCGTACCAGCAATTGATGGACTTGTTTGTAAAGATGGATTACAAAGGATGGATACTGCTTGAATGCCGCACCGACCCGACCGACAAAGTTGCCGCATTGAAAGAGCAACGGCAGGTTTGGAAAGAGATGATTGCCAAATCACAGGCAGAACTTTAAATAAATAAGCCACTTTAGCTCAGTTGGTAGAGCAGCTCATTCGTAATGAGCAGGTCGCGGGTTCGAGTCCCGCAATTGGCTCTTGAAAATGAGGGATTTCCAGAAGGAATAAAACCGTAAATAATAGAGGATATTAATAATTTAATTAACGGCAGTGAGTATAAAATGTTTATCAAAGTATTTGTTCTTCGCTTTAGAAAGAGTTCGCTCTTAATCTATTCTGCGTTACTCATTGTCGTTTAAACTCTTTTTTTGTTGATACTTGCCTACAACAAAAACTGCAACCAGCCCCACAATATCTAATCCGAAAATTGTTATGCCAGCAGCTTCATGTCCATTTATAACAAGATAAAATCCTGCAATGAGAAAAACAATTGCAATAATGAAACCCATTATCTGGCCCATCACGCTCTGAAATGTCTGAGACCAAACGACTCTCTTTTCTAACGAAATTCTATGGTCAGATTGTTTCTCAAAAACCTTAACAATTCTTTCAGCACCATTGGGTATAATTTTGTCGTATTTTTTTAAAATCTTAGGATGTGGCAGAGGGCCGGAATGATGTTCTTCTTTGTGCTTGATCTCTATCATAGTTGTAATTATACCACTTACAACTTCTTCTTTGTTCGGAATATTTCTGAGTAATTCTGGATTTTCTTTTTCAATGTTTTGAATTAGTTTCTGAAGAATTGCAGGAGTTTGTTTTTCTTCATTTCTATCAGGTTCGTAATCTTCTAACTCATTCATGTGCTACAATATGAATTGCATTTTTTAATTCAGAACCAACAACTTCCCAGTCCCTTACAATTGCTTTTTTATCTGCAATCATACCAGAATTCGAATAATTATAATCAAAATAACTACCCGCTACATTAAATATGGAACCCATTCCAATTACAAAATTGGGAGTAGAATAAAGCCTGGAAGAATTAATTTTCTTTTCTCTATTTAAATAAGTTGTCATGACTATAACTATGTTTTTGTAATCTATAAACGAAATAATGAATAGAAATGTTTTGTCTTCTTGTTTTTGGTTTTGTAAAAATAGTTTTTTAATTCATTTTTTAAATTCTTCGAACTCTTTTTTAGAAAACGAGTGCAAATTTATATAGTTTTTGTTAGTAATCATACTTCATAATATTATTCCCGTTTTATAAATAGTTTGTACCTGAAATATTTTATTTGTCGTAAGCCTTTGTTCATAATAGTTACGGTGTTTCGAAAAGCTCATTCGTAATGAGCAGGTCGCGGGTTCGAGTCCCGCAATTGGCTCGAAGAATTGTGAAAGTCGCTGGAAATTAGGCGGCTTTTTTCATTCAATAAAAGTATCAGATATTTTTAATTTTATTCAGAGCTTCAATCTGTTCCAATAAATCAGCTTTTTTAAAGTACTGTTCATGAGCAAAATTTAAATACTTCAGCACCTTAAAAGCATTGAATTTGTGAAAAAACCGGGTTTGAAATGTTTTTAGGGTTGAACAGTTTTTGTTGAGGTCTGCTAAATCAATGTAGAAATTATCAAATGCAATGAAACTGCTGATTGCGACAGGGAGATTGCCAATGATTTGTTTTTGTTCAGTTTCATTCACTTTGTACAGTTTTTCTTTAATTTCGAAAAATTCTTTCAATTCAATAAAGGCCTGAAAATTATAGGTTTGTGTGAGGTCTTCGGTTCCATCTATCCATTTTTGCATGGCGGCACCGGTACCAAATGGTACTCTGTTTGACGACCTGGCTGAGGGGTAAACTTTGGTCGAAGTAATTTCACCCACTGTTCCCAACTGAACCAGATTTTGTAGAAAGTAAAAATCTTCACCAGCCTGCCGTCGGTTCATTCCACCTCTTTTTACGTAGGCTTCAGCAGTAACTGCGAACGCTGAACCAATCGTAAACATCGAAAAAGGATAACCAGTGTACGATAAAGCATCTTTATAGTATTTAAGGAATTGTTCATAAAGGTTGATTCCCTGTAGTTGATTTTCCGGAAGTCCCTCTTTCTGATGTTCAAAAGCAATGGTGGCCCCAACATGCATGTGGTTTTGTTTAAAATGCTCCTCAATTTCAACCAGGTAATTCTCAGCCACCAAAGTATCAGCATCGAGCGAGACAACGACTCCATGTTTGATATTCAGAAAATTGAAACGTGCAACAGCTTCATCCATTCCTGTTTTTCGGGCAAGCCCGACTCCTGCCCACTTTTCACGAAGTTCAATCGGGCCAATTACAAAGAATTTCAATTTTAGGGTAGTATTCTCTGCAATCCAGGGTGCAACTTCCCCGAAAGTTTTTTGATTTTTTTCTTTGATATCATGTGAAGCTTTTTCGGAATGATTGATAACAATCAAAACCTCGGTATTATTTTCTGGAATTGTACAGTCTTTTAATGATTGCAGTGTTTGTAAAATGTTGGGTTCGTTATGGCAAGGTATAACTAATATGTTTCTGCAATCAGCATCAGGATTTTCGGCAATAATCCGTTTTCGGTTATTTTTCGACAGGTAATCGTTTGCAAACATTTGTATCAAATTTTAGGCAAAAAAAATCCGGACTTTTCAGGCCCGGATTTTCAATATTATATGTACTTATTATTTTATTGCCGGAGCAATGTATTTGTCGTTCATCATTTTAAGTACTTCAGCAGTTACATTGTCGCCTTCGTTCCCGTTGAGAATACTCGCAGCATTTAAAATATAGTCGTATCCTTTTTCAGTATTGTATCTTTTTATGGTATTCAGCAAACTGTCGAGTACCTGCTGACTGTTCGCTGTTTGAATTTCACCAAGTTTTCCTGAAAGTTCCTGATCCATTCTGAGAATATCCTGTTCAACACCAGCCAAACGGTTGCGTTCCTGAACGGCTCTTTCTTCACTCAAAAAGCCACCTCTCTGTAGTTTTTCCTGAAAAGCAACAGCGTCTTTTTCAAACGACCTGCGTTTGTTGGCATATTCACCGGCGTAAGCTTCCTGTTTTTTTGTAAAATCATCGTGTAAAACTTCCGATAATTTGTAATTCAATATAATTGAATCGGCTTTTACATAGGCAATTCGTACTGATTTCCCTTCAGTGCTGCCAGCTGCAGGATTTGTTCCGGATGGTTTCGAGCCACTTCCGGTAAAATGTAAAATGTACAGACCAACAATCAATAAAAAAAGTACAATGCTAACAATCAGTGATGTCCCCTTCATTCTATTCAAATTTTTAGTTTGTTTTTTAAAGTCTGACAAAGATAATTTTTTAGTTCAATCAGAACCGGCTCTGTAACATTTTTTTCAATATTTTAAGAATCAACTACTTCTGAACAAAACATGTGTAAAATCATAAGCTGTGGCTGATAAACATCATTGAATCGAAAGTATCTGCAACACTACTTTTACAAATTATAACTCAAAATCCAGCGATACTGTAAAATGATAAACAAACTGATTGCAAACCTGCTTCCCCACATGCCAAAGAAGCTGATTTGGGTTTTTTCGAAAAGATACATAGCCGGTGAATCCATTGAGGAAGGCATTCTTGCTGCCAAACTGCTTAATGAAAAAAAAATTGAAGTTACAATCGATCTTTTGGGTGAGTTTATAACTACACTCGACGAAGCAAAAGTAAATCGTGATGAATATCTCGAAATAATCAATCGCTTTACGGGCGAAAATGTAATCGGGAATTTCTCGTTAAAACCCACCATGTTCGGACTTCTTATCGACAAGGAAGTTTGTTACAGGTACATTCGTGAAATTGTGGAACTTGCTGCTCAGAAAAATACGTTTGTACGCATCGATATGGAAGATTCGGCTTGTGTTGATCTTGAAAATGATTTGTACAACAGGTTGCGCGCCGAGTTTCCTAAAAATGTCGGACTTGTATTACAGGCATACCTTCGCCGCACGAGGGACGACATCAAAAGATTCCATGTAATTGATGCCGGTATTAACCAGCTCAATTTTCGCCTGTGTAAAGGAATTTACGTTGAATCTGCAGAAATCGCTTTCAAGGACTATCAGGAGGTTCGCAATCATTATCTTGAAGATCTCGAATTTATGTTTAAAAACCACATTTACGCAGGTATTGCCACGCACGATAAATATTTAGTTGAAAAAGCGTTTGGCTTGATTGAAAAATATAAAGTACCGGCACACCGGTACGAGTTTCAAATGTTGTACGGGGTAACGCCCGAACTGCGCCAATCGATTGTGAATAAAGGACACAAAATGCGTGTTTATGTGCCCTTTGGAAAACAATGGTTTAACTACTCAACCCGCCGGTTAAAGGAAAATCCTAAAGTTGCTTCTGATATCATCAAGGCACTTTTTATAAGAGGGTAATCATATTATTGAAATCAATAGTGTCCGGTTAAAAAGTAATTTAAAGGAAAGATTCTTCACTTCATTCCGATGCGTAGCGAGGAATCTCATAAATTTTACTGGACATCACTGTATTGAAATATTGAAAGGATGGCTTAGGTCATCCTTTTTTTGTTTTATTGTTAAGGAAAGATTTAGAAAGGAAAGTACATTTTAGAATTAATTTTTAGTTTTGTGGAACAGAACAGAACACTATATAGCTAAATACGACGCAAAATGAGCGATTTTAAACTTACCGTTGACAATAATTCCAATATTCTGAAATTTCAGCAAGTAGTTGATTCTATTATTCATTCCATCAGTCATGATCAATTAATGCCTGGCGACATGCTGCCCTCAGTAAATCAGATTATGAGCGAGTGCCAGCTTTCGCGCGATACAGTTTTTAAGGCGTATGCTGAATTAAAACGAAGGGGTGTTGTTGAATCGGTGCCCAATCGCGGTTATTTTGTAGCACAGAAAATAACAAAAGTGTTTCTGTTTCTCGATACATTTAAAGCATACAAAGAGGTTTTATACGGTTCGTTTCTAAAGAATCTGCCCAAAAATGTGATGGTCGATTTGCATTTTCACCATTATAATATCGATGTTTTCGGGAAAATCATTTCCGAAGGATTAGGCAGGTACAGCAAATACATTATTATGAACTTCGATCATCCGAAGGTTTCTGAGATTATTGGTAAAATACCTGAAGAAAAGCTTTTGATAATCGACTGGATGATTCATTCAAAACCTGAGTATTATGTGGTGTATCAGGATTTTGGGGCATCTGTGTACAACTGTCTGTCCGGACAACTTGATCGAATTAAGAAGTACAAGGAATTCATTTTGTTTTACCCATCGTTCACTTATCATCCCATCGAAATCAGTGAATATTTCACCAGGTTTTGCACTGATAATAAGATCAAACATTCCATAATTTTTAACGACGATGAGTTTGATGTGCGAAAAGGCAAATTATATTTATTAGTAAGTGACCGTACATTGGCGATGTTTCTCGATCAGTGTTTTGATAAAGGGTTGGAACCTGGCGTTGAAGCCGGAGTTATTTCGTATAACGATACTCCGATGAAAAAATATGTAAAAAACGGAATAACTGTTATCTCAACTGATTTTGAAATAATGGGAAAAACAGCTGCCGGATTTGTTGCGGGCGATCAACCCATAAGAGTACAAATTCCAACAACAATAAAAATTCGCTCATCGTTGTAAAAATTTCATGCAAATATTTGTTTATTGTTACAACAACAATTTATATTTGTTTTCAACGCAACAGAACAGAACAGCTTGAAAAATAAACCAATTAAAACTAAAAAATGTACCTACTCGGATTTGATATTGGTAGTTCATCGGTAAAAGCATCGCTGATGAACGGTGAAACCGGTCAGTGTGTGGCCAGTTCGTTTTACCCGAAACAAGAAATGAAAATTACGGCTCATCAGGCCGGATGGGCTGAACAGGAGCCTGAACTTTGGTGGGTCAACCTGAAGCTGGCACTTGCCGATGTTTTATACCAATCGAAGGTTAATCCCGATAATATTCTTTCTATTGGTATTTCGTACCAGATGCATGGTTTGGTGATGGTTGACAAAAACCACCAGGTTTTGCGCCCGTCAATTATCTGGTGCGACAGCCGGGCTGCTGTTTATGGCGATAAAGCTTTTAATGAAATTGGCGGTCAGCGCTGTCTTTCGAGCCTGCTCAACTCGCCCGGTAATTTTACTGCATCGAAACTGAAATGGGTAAAAGAAAACGAACCTGCCATGTTTGATCGTCTCTACAAAATCATGCTTCCCGGCGATTTTATCGCCATGAAACTTTCTGGCGAAATAAAAACCACAGTCAGCGGTTTGTCAGAAGGAATCATGTGGAATTTTCAACAAAATGCAGTGGCATCATTTCTCTTTGATAACTATGGATTCTCAAATGATATCATACCCGAAATAGTTCCGACGTTCTCGGTTCAGGGAAAATTATCCGAAGCTGCTGCCAAAGAACTTGGCCTTTCAGCAAAAACCACCATCAGCTACCGCGCTGGCGACCAGCCCAACAATGCATTTTCGCTGAATGTGCTGAATCCTGGTGAGATTGCCGCAACCGCCGGAACTTCGGGGGTTGTTTATGGCGTGAGCGAAGAAATTAAATACGACCCGCAATCAAGGGTGAATACGTTTGCCCATGTAAATCACGAATCAGCAAACCCACGGTTGGGTGTGCTGTTGTGCATCAACGGAACCGGGGTTCTGAATGCATGGCTCAAACGAATGGTTGGCGAATCGCGTTCGTATGAAGAGATGAATCAATTGGCAGCAGAAGTTGCCATTGGCGCAGGCGGCTTTTCAGTCTTGCCTTTTGGTAACGGAGCCGAACGTGTGTTGAATAACAAAAATATTGGTTCTGTATTAAGCGGAATCAATTTTAATATTCACCAGAAAGGACATCTTTTAAGGGCTGCCCAGGAAGGTATTGTTTTCTCGTTTAAATATGGCATGGACATCATGCAGCAAATCGGGATAAACGTATCGGTAATCAGGGCAGGCAAAGCAAATATGTTTCTGAGCCCTGTATTCAGGGAAACATTGGCGGGAGTAACCGGAGCCACCATTGAATTGTACAATACCGACGGTTCGATAGGTGCAGCCCGTGGAGCGGGTGTTGGCGCAGGATATTACAAATCATTCAGCGAAGCTTTCTTAAACCTGAAAAAGCTTGAAACTGTGGATACTGACATTAAAAAAGCTGCTGAATACAAGGCTGCTTACGATAACTGGAAACTTGCGCTCGACAAAGCAATTGGTCAATAATCAATAATCATTCATAATTAATCAATAACAAAATGGAAGTTTTAAAAGGTAACAAAGAGTATTTTAAAGGAATCGACCAGATTAAATATGAAGGGCCGCAATCGAAAAAACCGATGGCATTTAAGTGGTATGATGAAAGTCGTGTGATTGCAGGAAAAACAATGAAAGATCACCTGAGGTTTGCAGTGGCTTACTGGCATACATTCTGTGGGACTGGTGGAGACCCGTTTGGTCCCGGCACTCTGATTTTCCCATGGGATAATGCAACCGACAAAATGGATGCAGCAAAAGAACGCATGGATGCGGCATTCGAATTCATTACAAAAATGAATATCCCATACTACTGTTTCCACGATACCGATGTGGTTGGCGACGGCAGTGTGTTCGAAATTGAAAATCGTCTGGCAAAAATGGTCGATTACGCTAAACAGAAACAGGCTGCATCGGGTGTTAACCTGCTTTGGGGTACTGCCAATGTTTTTTCCGATCCGCGTTATATGAACGGCGCCTCAACCAATCCCGATTTTAAAGTGCTCGCAAATGCTGCAGTTCAGGTGAAAAATGCCATTGATGCAACAATCGCATTGGGCGGTACAGGTTATGTTTTCTGGGGAGGACGCGAAGGTTACATGAGCCTGCACAATACCGATACAAAACGCGAAATGGCACACCTGGCTCAGTTTTTACGCACTGCCCGCGACTACGGACGAAAAGCAGGTTTTACTGGTACTTTCTTTATCGAACCAAAACCAATGGAACCAACAAAACATCAATATGATTTTGATGCACAAACAGTAATCGGATTTTTGAGAGCAAATGGTCTGGAAAACGATTTCAAACTGAATGTGGAAGTAAACCACGCTACGTTGGCTGGTCACACTTTTGCACACGACTTGCGCATGGCTGCTGATGCCAGCATGTTAGGCTCGATTGATGCCAACAAAGGCGACTACCAGAATGGTTGGGATACCGACGAATTCCCGACAAGCATTTATGAAATTACTGAGGCAATGCTCGAAATTCTTCCAACGGGCGGATTTAGTCACGGTGGTATCAACTTTGATGCAAAAACCCGCAGAAATTCAACTGATTTGGAGGATATCTTTATTGCACATATTGGAGGAATGGATGTTTTTGCCCGTTCGCTTATAATTGCCGACAAAATTCTGACTGAATCGGATTACCTCAGCCGTCGTAAAACCCGCTATGCTTCATTCGATTCGGGAAAAGGCGCTGAATTTGAAGCCGGTAAATTATCGCTCGAAAATCTTTATTCCATTGCCAAAGAAGTTGGCGAACCTGCACAAATCAGCGGTAAACAAGAGTTGATTGAACAGCTCATTAACTGGTATATTTAAGTACTGAAGCTTCACCGCTTAAAGAATAAGACCCGGTTCCTAAAAATGAAGCCGGGCTGTTTTTAGTTATTAATCAACATTTTACTGTTTATAGATATAATAAACCATCAATAAAAATGAATAACAAATTATATGTTGGTGCAGTTACGTTTGTAGCCACATTAGGAGGATTGCTGTTTGGTTACGACACGGCTGTTATTTCGGGAGCCGAAAAATCGATTCAGGCGTATCTTGTCGAAAGTCAGGGACTTAGTGCCTGGATTCATGGATTAACAACTTCAAGTGCGCTGATTGGATGTATTATCGGCGGAATGATTTCAGGAATTTTTGCATCAAAATTCGGACGGAAGAACAGTTTGTTCATCGCCGCGGTGTTATTTCTGCTTTCAGCACTTGGTTCAGGTTATCCTGAGTTTTTGTTTTTTCAGAAAGGTACACCCACCCTTGGCTTACTGCTCATGTTTAACTTTTACCGCATTATCGGAGGTATTGGTGTTGGGTTTGCTTCGGCTGTTACTCCCATGTATATCAGCGAAATTGCGCCAGCAAAAATTCGCGGGCAGTTGGTTTCGCTTAACCAGTTTGCCATTATTTTTGGGATGCTGGTGGTTTATTTTGTGAATTGGGGAATTGCCAACGGACAACGTTTGGACTGGATTAACGATATTGGCTGGCGCTGGATGTTTTTATCGGAAACAATTCCTGCCGTATTGTTCGGAGTTTTATTGCTTTTTGTGCCTGAAACACCCCGCTATTTGTCGCTTACCAACCGCGATAATGAAGCATTGAAAATTCTCACCCGGATTAACGGGTCAAAAATAGCAGGCGAAATTATGGCCGACATTAAAGCCAGTTTGCAACATCATGCTTCGGCAAAACTGTTTTCTTTTGGCAAAACAGTAATTTGGATTGGTATTTTACTCTCTGTTTTTCAGCAATTTGTTGGAATAAATGTGGCGTTATATTACGCTCCCCGCATCTTTGAAAGTATGGGTGCAGCCAAAGACGCTTCAATGATGCAAACCGTAATCATGGGGTTGGTAAATGTAATTTTTACTGTGGTGGCCATTTTTACTGTTGATAAATGGGGGCGCAAACCCCTGCTCATTATCGGTTCAGGCGGCATGGCAATTGGTATGTTTGCTATTTCGGCCCTGGCTTTTAACCGAATTATCGGGATGGGAACACTCGTATTCATTATTATTTATACTGCATCATTTATGATGTCGTGGGGACCGATTACCTGGGTGCTGATTTCTGAAATATTCCCGAACAAAGTTCGCGGAAAGGCAGTGGCAGTAGCCGTTGCAGCACAATGGGCTGCTAACTATTTTATTTCGTCAACTTATCCGGCAATGATGGAATTCAGCGGAGGTTTTACCTACGGTTTTTATGGATTGATGAGTGTTCTTTCTCTTTTATTTGTTTGGAAAATGGTTCCTGAAACCAAAGGAAAAACATTGGAAGAAATGGAACAATTGTGGAAGAAATAGAAGCTCCCTCCAACCTCCCCCGAAGGGTGAGGCTAAACAAAGAGCCGGAATTTCGAAATTGAAATTCCGGCTCTTTAAATTCCTCCCCTTGGGGAGGTTAGGAGGGGCTTTCTTTCTATTTTGGTTGCCAGTAGCACACTTTCGGCGACTCAATTTTTCCTTCCGCTTTCAGCGTTTTCATTACTTTGTCAACTGCAGCTTTTTCCATTCCTGCGGCTTGTGCAATTTCGCCTGCTTTTAAAGGTTTTCCGGCTGCTTTCATCGCTTCCAATACTTTTTCTGCACTCATAATTCGATATTTTGTTTGTTTAAAATTTGATTTTTATTCAATCTCTCCTGCGTGGGTGACTTGGAGGGCGCTTTTAAAACCGCTCCGAAATTACAGTCCAGTCAACGATCTTCCAAAAATCTTCCACATATTTTGGTCTGAGGTTTTTCTTGTCGATGTAATAGGCATGTTCCCAAACATCGCAGGTCAGAAGTGGTTTTTTCCCGTCGCGCAATGGGTTTCCTGCGTTGCTTGTTTGCACAATTTCAAGTTCGCCGGCGTCGTTTACCACCAGCCACGACCAACCCGAACCAAATAAGGTTACCGATGCTTTGGTGAATTCTTCCTTGAAAGCTTCAACCGAACCAAACTTCTTTTCGATGGCTGCTTTCAGTTCATCTTTTGGTTCGTGGCAACCGTCGGGGTTGAATTGCATAAAATAAAAAGTGTGGTTCCAAACCTGTGCACCGTTATTGAAAATACCGCCTGTCGATTTCATCACAATTTCTTCGAGTGTGGCGTTTTCAAACTCGGTACCGACAATCAGGTTGTTTACGTTTGTAAGGTAAGCCTGATGGTGTTTCCCATAATGAAATTCAATGGTTTTTTCACTGATGTAAGGTTCGAGCGCGTTGTTGGGGTAGGGCAGTTTTGGTAATTCGAATGCCATAATTTTCAATTTAAGGTTATTTTACTTGTTGAATTTTGTTTTAAAACCGAATTTACAACAATTCAAATTGAAAATAGATTTTAAAGAACCTTAATTTGAAATGAATAAAAATAAAACCCCGGAGCACTCTGCTCCGGGGAAAAAAACCAAAAATCAACTAACCTTTAAACCGCCTGGCG
>DYSZ01000263.1 GCA_020726265.1 Draconibacterium orientale | reverse complement strand
TAATTTATAATTAACATCGGGTATTTTATAATTCGTTTTTCGCCCGCAAAACATTGTGCCAGCGAAGCGGTGGTGTGGGAGAGAGCCACAGCCAACGGGCGTTTCTTTTTCTTAAATTGTACATCACAGGTTAAAGTTTGCAGGAGTTCGGCTTTTATTTCGGAGGTCAATTCTTCGTAATTCGGATATTTTCGCCACACGTTCAAAATCAATTCATCTACTATGGGGCGATACGGTTCCATAATATCGTCAGCCAGTCGGTAGGCATTATAACGATTTCGATGATGTATGCCAAATGTGGGCAACAGACCCGAACCCACAAGAGCTTTTGCCGTAGCGGCACGCAGCACGGCGTAGGTGTAATTGAAAAGCGAATTTGGATTTTCGCCTTCCCGTTCGCGGCGAAACGGCTCGGTATCGAACAAACTTCCCCAATAATATTTTGCAGCTATGGCTTCTCGGTTGGTGGTATCGCCCGATTTTACCGTGCCGGCAAATCGAACCATCGCAGCATCGTTTTTCCCCAGCTTTTTGAGTAACAGACCTTGATTCCGGATTTTGGCAACAATGGTTTGCTGCCACAATTGTTTTTTCAACGGTTCCGATGCTTTTATTTGCAAATCGAACAATTCGCCCTGCAATTGGTGCGAATCTAAAATAAAATTCATTGCCGTAGGGTGATGTTTCTCGTTGCAGAAAATGAGAGCCGTATTGTTTTCGGCAAGATATTCGGGTACCGATTGCGTGAGGGTAATTTGTAGATTATCCAAAATTACGTAACCGATATCTTCAACCGGAACCGATTTTTCGGTCTGTGTTTCTTTGTTTTTTACAACAAGTTGATGATTCCGAATCGAAAGATGGCAGGGTGTAACAAAAAAAAGAGTTCGTTTGAGCATAAGCGGTTGATTTCGTTTTTATTGACATATAAACATAAATCGTGCCGATATAAAAGATAAATTATAAATTATGAATTATGAATTATGAATTGCCCCGACAGCGGTTGAAAACCCTGTAGGCGGCTTTTTTCATATTAAATTCAACCGCCGTTGGGGCAGTCAGTCATTCCTAATTTATAATTCATAATTAATTTTCAACCGCCGTCGGGGCGTAAAGCCTCCGACGGGGTTTTGCCGCATGCCGCTTGTTTATACTGATATTGAAATAATATATAATTCCGTCAACCTTGTTATATCACTCTCTTTTAATGATTTTTATACGATTTAATTAGTTTTTATATTATAATTTTTACATAGTATTATATTACATTGTATTAACCCAAAAATATTTTAATTTTATTGTAAAAAAATATGATAAATAATTTGGTAAATGTAAAGATTGTTGTACATTTGTAACAACTAAATTTCTTACCCCTAAAATCAATAAATTATGAGTTCAGCAAGCATCTATTTACCGGTTACCGGCAGCGAGCAAATCTTAGAATCGGAAGTTGTAACCCGCAAACGTGCAAAAAGTACCGTCCCCTCAAATCCTTTGGAAATGATTGCCGTTGGGCGGGAGTGTTTAACACATTGGATTGACTCCGGAATCGACATCAAGTGGATTAGTGCCGCCGAATTCGGCGAAAAATTAACCGTTCTCGAATCGGCATACACTGCACGCAAACAGACGGGTATCAGCCGCAACCCACTCACACGTCGCTTGAACGAGTTGGACGAAATCATCGACAGCAAATTGCGATTTGTTAAAGATTACATTGCCGAGTATTACAGCAACAATTCCACGCCTGCCGAAGAGTATTACCGCGATTTCGGTATCGAACATATCGCTACAAGCGGTTACCGTATTCCCGGGGCAAAAGAACGACGTGTGGAAGCCCTCAAAAATATGATTTCTGCCATGACGGCTCATCAAATGTCAAACCGCATGTACGGCATCGAATTTTGGCAACCGATTTACGAAGAGTACTTCGACTTGTTTTCTCAAACCTATACTGCCGACAGCCGAACCAAAGTATCGGTAAAAGATAAAGAAGAGGCTAAACGAACGGTTTATAATACGCTTAAAGCTTTAACTCTTATGCTGCAAGCCGTATATCCCGAAACTTACAGAGATATGTATCGGGTTTGGGGTTTTCAACGCGAAAAATATTAGAGTTGAAAATTGTTATCATCGCCGGCACTGAGTTGTTCAATACCGAACAACTCTTTTTTTGGCAAAATATCGGCATAAACCGACTACTGCTATTTTTAAACTGAAAACTGCTCCAATGACTGCTTCTTTTAGAAACAAGGACATTGGCGCTGCAATACACACATTTTCTTGAAGAAAACCCGCCGGCGGTCATGCTGCAAGTGTATTTTCTTGCCGAAAATCGATGTTTTGCACTACACCGGGTACATTTTCTTGAAGAAACACGCCCGGTTACACAACACATGGTATAGTTTCGCGGCTTGTGAATGCCTTGTGCTTTGTAAAACATATATTTTCTTTGCGAAACACCTGTATGTGTAATGCAGGATATGTGTTTTCTGCAAGAATATGCAGGCATTGCATGTGCAAAGTTGCATTTTCTGCAAGAAACAGAACCTTGTGCAATTGCACAGCAGTGTTTTCTTAAAGAAAATGTATGTACTTGATTTGATTTAAGCCTCCGTTGGGGTAAATAGTTGCTACCCCGTCGGCGGCTCTAAGCCCCGACGGTGGTTTGATTTGAATTTTAGCCACCGTCGGGGTTTTCAACCGCCGACGGGGCAATTGCAACTTTACCCCGTCGGCGGCTTTAAGCCCCGACGGCGGTTTGAATTGAAAAAAAACCACCATCTGGATTTTCAACCACCATCTGGATTTTCAACCACCATCTGGATTTTCAACCACCATCTGGATTT
>DYSZ01000086.1 GCA_020726265.1 Draconibacterium orientale | reverse complement strand
CGGGGGCAAATCAAAAAACAGGGAAAATTGGGGAAAGGACTTTTAAACAAATCTCCTGTAATGGTGTTGATTATTTCCGATTGTAGCAGCAATTGAATTCTGGTTAAAATTTAACAGAACTGTATCAAATTCAGGCAGGTTGTTTTGTTGAATAAAGGTGAAATTGCTGCGCAAATTGATGAAGCATGTTTTAATAAGCAGAAATAATTTAAAAACAGATAATAATGAAAAGAAGGGATTTTTTAAATATCGGAGCACTGACCGCTGTTGGCGGAGCTTTTTCGGTGAATGCACTGGCTGGTGAAATGTCAAAACAGCCATTAATCGCACCAAAAGGCAAAACCAAAAACATCATTTTTATGGTGAGCGACGGGATGAGCCACGGTACTTTGAATATGGCCGACCTGCTTCTGCAACGCAAGGAAGGTCGTTCGAGCAACTGGATTGGTCTTTATCGCGAACAAAAGGCCCGTCGTGCTTACATGGATACTGCATCGGCCAATTCGATGGTTACCGACTCGGCGGCAGGAAGTTCTTCCTGGGGTGGTGGTGTTCGGGTTAACAACGGAGCGCTAAACGTTGGACCTGATGGAATAGCGTACAAACCGATTCTTCAGAAATTTAAGGAGGGTGGGAAAGCAGTGGGTTGCGTAACAACCGTGCCAATCACCCACGCCACACCGGCTGGTTTTTGTGTAAGTACAAAAAGCCGTGGCAGCCAGGAAGAAATTGCCAACATGTACCTCGACCTGAAATTTGATGTGATGATGGGCGGCGGCACCGAGTTTTTCAGTGCTGAAAAACGCAAGGACGGGCGTGATTTATTTGTAGAGTTTGCCAAAAACGGCATCCAGGTGGCTCGCACCAAAATCGAAATGCAGAACTTTAAAACCGGAACTCCGGTGCTGGGTGTTTTTTATGAAGACGGATTACCTTATGCACTTGACCATGCTTCCGATTCGAATCTGATTGCGACCATCCCCACTTTAGCCGAAATGACGCGCAAAGCCATTGAACAACTGAGCAAAAATCCGGACGGTTTTGTACTTCAGGTTGAAGGTGGCAAGGTTGACTGGGCTGCTCATGCCAACGACCTTGGCGCTTTGGTTTACGACCAGGTTGCTTTTGACGAAGCAGTGGGAGTGGCCATAGCTTTTGCTGAAAAGAATGAAGATACACTGGTAGTTATCACCACCGACCACGGCAATGCAAGCCCCGGACTTATAAAAAGCAGCAAAGTGGATGAAAGTTTTGACAGGGTTCAGAAATTCAAATATACTAACGAGTGGGTGTTGAACGGAATCAGAAAAACCGACACGCCAAAACAGGTCATCGATCGCCTGTTTGAAGCACAAGGTTACGCAATTTCAACCGATGAAGCTGCCGAATTACTCACACACTATTCTGACCTCGGCAACGAAGGAATTTACAATGCCTACAAACTGCCTTTTAAACGATTGGGACAGATTCAGCAAAATTATACCTCGGTGGGCTGGTCGGGCATGGACCACACCAGCGAGTTTGTTGAACTTGCTATGTTTGGCGCAGGTAGCGAGTCGTTACCGACCTTCGTGAAAAACATTGACATGCACAACTTTATGCTGAAACATACCGGATTTTTAGGGTAAAGCTTGAGAAGATTTTCGTGAGAAATGGTTGAAAGAGTAGTGATAAATTCTTTCAGCCATTTTTTATTTCAGTTTCAGTTTTTGTTTTACAAAATCAAGTGCAAAACCTGTGGTAGCTACAATTCCCAAAGCCGATGTGTTGATACACAAATCGTATGATTTGGCGGCTCCCCAGGTTTTGTTGCTGTAGTAATTGTAAAAGGCCGCCCTTTTTTTGTCGGTTTTTTCTATCATTGTCAGTGATTTTTCGTGCGAAATTCCCTGGTATTTGGCCACCCTTTCAATCCTGTATTCCAGATTTGCTGAAATAAAAAGGTGAACAGCGTTTGGATGGTCGCGCAAAACATAATCGGCGCAACGGCCCACAAATACAGCCGATTCAGTTTCTGCAATTTTACCGATAACATCGCTTTGCATATGAAATAGCGATTCGTTGCTCAGAAAAACATCCTGGAAAAATTCGGTCAGCAACCCACCTGTTAAAGCAGGGTTCACGCTTTCGTCGGCTTTTTCGAAAAATTTACTGGAAACACCGCTTTCAACCGAAACCCTTTGAATCAGTTCTTTATCGTAAAAGGAAATACCCAGAATGCGCGACAACTCCTGAGCAATTACACGGCCACCGCTACCCAATTGCCGTCCGACTGTGATGATAAATTTTCCGTTCATAACAAATTCTCTTTAATTAATCAGAAATCAGGCTACTCAAATTCCGGTTCAACCTCATTTTTAAACTTCCGCAACAACTTTACCAGAAAAATGGTGGAAACAATAGCGGAAGCAATGTCGGCTGCTGGAAAGCTATACCAAACGCCGTCGGCTCCCCAGATGGATGGGAAAATTAGCACGCAGGGTAAAAAGAACAACAACTGCCGGGTCATCGAAAGAAAAATCGACTTTTTGGCCATCCCGATACTTTGAAAAAGCTGTACGGTAACAAACTGAACTCCCAAAAGCGGAAAAAACAGCGTCACCATTCGTAATCCTTTAACCGCTCTTTCGGTTAGTTCCGCATCGGTGGTAAACATCGAAGCCACGGCGTGCGGGAAAAACTGCCCCGTAACAAATCCTGCTGCCAGCACAATCGTAGATAAAACAATCGTTTTTCTGAAAACAGCGTCAACCCGTTTAAACTGAAGTGCGCCATAGTTGTACCCCGCAATGGGCTGCATTCCCTGGTTAAAACCCATCACCACCATGCCAAACAAAAACACCACGCGGTTCACAATTCCGTAAGCGCCCACCGATAAATCGCCGCCATATTTGCTCAGCGACTGGTTGATGATAATCACCAAAAGACTGGAAGCCGCATTGATAAAAAATGGTGAAAGACCAATGGCCATCGAGTCGAGCACAATTTTCTGCTCCAGCCTGAAAACTCCTTTTTTCAGGTGAACAAAATTCTTTTTATTGCTGAAAATCGAAATCTGCCACGCCAGCATCAGAATCTGAGAAATAATGGTGGCCAGTGCGCTTCCTTTGATTCCCATTTTAAAGGTGAAAATGAAGAGCGGATTCAATATCAGGTTGATGATTACGGCAAAAATGGTTGCATACATCGCCTTTTTCGGATTGCCCGATGAACGCAGCAAGGCATTGAGGCCAAGATACATGTGTGTGATGACATTGCCTGCTAAAATCACTGTCATGTATTCGCGGGCATAAGGCAGCGTTTCGGAACTGGCCCCGAAAAACATAAGGATTGGGTCAAGAAAAGCAAGAGTAACCACCGAAAATGCCAGCCCGAGAATGATGTTCAACACAAACACATTTCCCAAAACCTTGTTGGCTGTTTCGTAATCTTTTTGTCCCAACCGCACCGACATTAACGTGGATGCCCCGATACCCACCAGCGATCCGAAAGCCGCAGCTAGGTTCATCAGCGGAAAAGTGATTGCCAGCCCTGAAATGGCCAGCGGCCCCACACCGTGCCCGATAAAAATGCTGTCGGTAATGTTAAAAAGCGAAGTGGCAGTCATGGCGACAATGGCAGGCCAGGCGTAGTGTGTGAGTAGTTTGCCTATATCTTCGGTACCCAAAGCAATTGTCGTATTTTGCTGACTCATTTTCTGAATATGGTTTCTTTGTAAAAATCAGTAATTATTCGTCATTATTTAAGACCTCTGATTTTTTTGCGTTTATACTTAACTACTTCTTCCACGCTTCAGCAAGTTGTTTAAAGCACTCTGCCGATTTATCTTCTCTTTCGGCCTCAGCTTGTCCGCGGTAGCTTTTCATAAACGACGCTGCCGAGCCCCAGACAGTTTGCAGCATTCCCTGGTAACGTGTTTTCATTTCATTAGTGGCTCCGGCAAACAGCGAACGTGTCAGTTTTTCCTGAGCCAGCGCATTTTCTGTGTTTCGCCACGGACAGGTAAGCACATTCAGTCCCTTTGCAGCAAAAAGAACGGCGGTTGCGTCGGGGCGTTCATAATGCCAGTCGCAGATTATCACATCTTTCGGAATCATATCAATAGCGCGGTGGGTGTTGTTGTAACTGCCTTCCCACAAACCTATTCCGGTGGTTTTCCCATCAATCAGTCGGTCGCCCCAAATCATGAGTTCGCGGTTTTTTTCTTTCAGGTGGTTATTGATTTTTGTAACCTCGCCGGCAAATAAAACAGCCGGGTCGTGTCCCTGGCAACGCGGACAATCTTTGTGAGCAATGTAAAATACCTCGTCTAAACCAGCATGAAAAGCATTGGTTTCAAATACATCGCAAATCTCGTCAACCAAATCAAAAACAACGTTGTGCACTTCGGGATGCAGCGGACAGTAACTTTTACAGTACAAGCCATCAGGATTGGGCCATTCATATTTTTCGGGAAATTTTACGCCGGGAGTTTCGTCAAACTGAGGATAAACTTCCAACAGCTTTCCGGGTTTGGTTGCCCACGACTGGTGCCCCAATAAATTGATTTGCGGAATGAGCCTGATGTTGTGCTTTTTACAAACAGCTACAAGCTTTTTTACATCTTCTTTTGTTAGCGGATTATTGTCAACCAGTTCGGGGTGTGACTGGTATTTGTACCCAAAATCAACCCTGAGAATAAGCATATTGAGACCAGCATGTGCCAGTTCGTTGTCGGTGAATTTTACAAATTCATCCACATTGCCGGCTTCGGGTGCAGCAATACAAAGTCCACGGACCGGATAGGGAGCCTGTGCATTCAGGAACAAAATGCCGGAGGTCATCAATAGAACAAGAAGAACTATTCGGTTCATCATTGTTTAAGTTTAATTGGGTTAAAAAATCAGTTTAAAAGTAGTGTTTGTGTTTTGCATTTTCAACAGCAAAATCAGCAATCTGCATGTAATCTAACAGATTCAGGCTTCAAATTTTCGAAGTTTGTAAAGAAAGTTCTGTTTTTCAGCCGAACTGATAAAACTGGCATCGAACGAATTTTTTGCTAACTGGTAAATATCCTTTTTTGTGAGTTGGAGAGATTGGGCAACAGCCAGAAAATTCTCATTTACATAACCCCCAAAATAAGCCGGATCGTCAGAATTTACTGTTGCAATAAGTCCTTTTTCGAGCATCTTTTTTATTGGGTGATCTTTCATTTGGGTAACTACTTTCAGCTTTAAATTCGAAAGTGGACAAACTGTTAATGGTATTTTTCGTGTTACCAGTTCCGTTACCAGCTTTTCATCGGTTAGCGAATTATTTCCATGGTCAATACGCGAAACATCCAATAAATTCAGTACCTCCCAAACATATTCGGCAGGTCCTTCTTCACCAGCGTGAGCAACAGTTAAAAATCCTTCCTTTTTTGCTTCTTCAAAAACATTTTTAAATTTTGAGGGTGGATGGCCTTTTTCTGATGAATCAAGTCCAACTCCAATTATAGAATCTTTATAGGGAATTGTCTGTTTCAAAGTTTTAAAAGCTTCCTCCTCTGAAAGATGACGCAGAAAACAAAGAATCAGGTTTGAACTGATATCCAGCTTTTGCCTGCCTTCGTCCAGCGCTTTTTTTATTCCGTTTACAACAGTTCCGAAGTTAATTCCGCGGCTGGTATGGGATTGCGGGTCGAAAAATATTTCGGTGTGCAACACATTTTGCGACCGGGCTTTTTCAAGATAAGCCCAGGTGAGGTCGTAAAAATCGGCTTCGGTTTGCAAAACTCCGGCACCTTCGTAATAAATATCCAAAAAACTCTGCAGGTTGTGGAAATTATAAGCTTTTCTGAGTTCCTCTACCGACTGATATTTCAGCATAATTTGGTTTCGTTCAGCCAGTTTGAAAAGCAACTCCGGCTCCAGCGTTCCTTCAATGTGTACATGAAGTTCGGCTTTTGGAATGCTGGTTATAAATTTTTCTGTGGATGTCATAAGGTTTAGAGTTTTGATAAATGTTGAGAATTACTTTTTTGATTTGGTTGGTTTTTTTGCTTTGAGCGGCGAAATAATGAGTGCGAGCAGAAAGAGAGTTCCTATAAAAACCACGTTCAGCACCATACTCAGCAGAATGAGAAAGTAAAAACCCGAAAGATAATTCCCTGTTTTTTCGAAAAACCGGGTGGCAAAATCGCCTTTCCAGATGGTGGCGAGATTGAAAATTAACAGCAGAATAACAAAATAAGTAAATCCGAGGAATGCGCCTTTTATGTCTGATGAGCTGAGTGTTACGGAACTTCCGATGGCATAAAACAGGTAAATAAACAGCTCCACTTTCCACCAGTAATCACCATGACCGGCAATAATTGCATGGAATATATCAACCATACCACTGTAAATTCCGGCAGCTAATTCTTTTATAAGGCTAAAACTTGTAAATAGCCGATGACTGATATGCACATCATTTTTGTCAGCAACATTGATAACGTTTAGGTTAAAAAGCAGCCAGGTTGCCAGCCACAAAAGAAGTGCTCCAAGCAAAATCGGCCCGATTCCGATAAAAAAGTTGCCTATTGTCTGGTACGGATTTCCTTTGGCGTAACTGTGTTTTACCTGTCCCAGTGATTTACCCGAACCCGGCGTGAAAAGCTTGATTTCCGAAATTCTGTGGGCAAAAAGAATGGAAAAAATAGCATGTCCGAGTTCGTGAACCGAAGTGCCCAGCCAGCCAAAAACATAAAGATAGACTTTCTGTCCCAGCGTTTTGTAGCTGAGTTCTTCATTTTTCCGGGCCAGAAAATTCATTACAAAAGCCAGAAAAAGCAGTGGCCCGAGCAGCACAAAAAGCTGAATCAGCGTGGCTTTGCCGGCAACAAGCAGGTAGTCCCATGTTTTATGCAGAAAATCAGTCATAAAGCAAATTTAATGAAATAAAAAAAGAAGCTGCCCGAAAAATCCTTGGTGAAACTTCATAAAATCTTTGTGAGTCTTCGTGAAAAATAAGAATATTTACACAGAGTAACTACAAAGAAATCGCAAAGCGACACTAAGTTTTAGAAATACATTCCTCTTTTTTCGGTCAGCTTCTTCGAAATATTCCCCTCTGATTGAAAACAGGGGGCTACTTTTTAAAAATCAGTAAAATCCCATTTCCCGCGAATCGGGCGTGTGAGCATCATATTTGCTCCTTTGTCGCCGTCAAATTTTTCTTTTTCAGGGTTCCAAACCAGCGGTCGCTGCAATTCGTAGGCAATGTTTACAAGGTTACAAACCGATGCAGTGCGGTGGCCAATTTCCACATCAGAAATAGGTTTGCTTCTTTTCTTCATTGCATCAACCCAATCCTGGTAGTGGTTGTCGCTGTAGTAAACACGTTTGTCGCCCGGTTTCAGGTCGGCTTTTGCCAGTTTATCGTTCGGGAAAGTCCGCAGAAAATCGCGGCTCACTTCAATTTTTCCTTCGGTGCCAATAAGTTGTACACCATTTCCGTCTTTTTGGTCACCCCAAAGTTTATGGTTTACGCGAATACCGTTTTCATAAACCATTGTCAAACCGTGGGTTTGTTCAGGAACAGGTGGTGGAAGAAAATGAACCGGCCCTGAGTTGTCCATGTCAAGCGCCCACTGCGCAATGTCGAACATGTGAGCACCCCAGTCGGTTACAAAGCCACCACCAAAATCGCGGTAGCCGCGCCACCATCCCCATGGGCCATTGATATCTGACGGAGCGAGGCTTTCATTAAAACCACGGTAGAGCGATGGGCCAATCCATTCGTTCCAGTCAAGTCCTTCAGGTACTGGCTGTGTTGGCAGGTCGCACTGTTTAATCGGTTCGCCGATGCTTACATTTATTTCTTTTATATCACCGATATAACCGTTGCGTACCAGTTCAACTGCGTGACGGAAATCGCGCCACGAGCGCTGCATGTTCCCGGTTTGGAAAACGCGGTCGTATTTGCGTGTGGCATCCACCATGGCGCGGCCTTCGGCAACTGTCAGCGCCATTGGTTTTTCGCAATAAATGTCTTTTCCGGCTTTGGCTGAATCAACGGCAATTTGTGCGTGCCAGTGGTCGGGTGTGGCAATTACCACAGCATCAATGTCTTTGCGCTCGAGCAATTCCCTGTAATAATGGTAACCGTCAATTTTTACATTGAGGCTCTTTTTAGCGTTGTTGGCTTTTGCCGCTTCAACAAAAAGTTCGAGTTTCTTTTTATACACGTCGCAGGCAGCAACAACTGCGGTTTCCTTGCAACCACCAATTCCTCCAAGCAGTGTGCTAACTTGTTTTCCTGTACCGATAAAACCGAGATTAATACGGTCGTTGGCAGCAACAAAACCATTTCCGCCCAAAACATGGCGCGGAATAATCGTTACAGCTGCTGCGCCAACGGTTGTTTTTCCAATGAAATTTCTTCTGTTCATACTTTTTATTTTGATTAGGTTTAAATTTAATTAAATGATTACCAGATTTATATAATGTATTTCTGTGATTATTGTTTCGATTTTGGTTTAGCTGTCAATTTTTAACTCGCGATTGTAAAAATGGGTGTTTTTATTATTTATTCAAAATGAAACGTGTATTGATTTTTGCATTTTTCGTTTACTTTTGAGCGAAAAGATACGATTGAAAACCATACTTTCCATTGACTGCGGAACCCAAAGTTTACGGGCTACCCTTTTTTCGCCTGAAGGAGAAATGTTGGCGATTCAGCAGATTATGTTTGAACCTTATGAAAGCCGGCAACCCGGATGGGCAGAGCAGGACCCCGAAGTTTACTGGCAGGCGTTAACCGATGCCTGTAACAAGCTGAAAATTGAAAATCCGGTGTATTTCGAAAATATCGTTGGAGTTGGTGCAACCACCATGCGCGATTCGCTGGTAAATATTGATGAACAGGGAAATGCGCTTCGGCCGCTTATGGTTTGGCTCGACCAGCGGAAAGCAGCGCCGGTATATAAACCCGGAATCATCATGAAATTGATTATCTGGGTTATTGGGATGACCGACTCGATCAGGAAAGCGCAGCGCGACGGAAAATGCAACTGGATACGGCAGAATCAACCCGAAATATGGAAAAACACTCACAAGTTTCTACAGGTTTCGGGACTTCTGAATTTCAGGCTCACCGGAACATTTCGCGATTCTGTGGCTTCACAAATCGGGCATGTGCCATTCGACTATAAAAGGCAAAAGTGGGGAAACCCGAAGCGTCCTTTTGTTTTCAGTGCCAAATTGTACCCAATCGAAAAAGACAAACTCCCGGAACTGGTTAACCCAGGTGAAATAATCGGGCAGATTACTGCATGGGCGTCAGAGAAAACGGGTTTACCGGCAGGTTTGCCTGTTATTGCCTGTGGCTCCGACAAAGGTTGCGAAACGTTGGGCATGGGTGTTTTAAACAGTGAAATTGCCAGCTTGAGTTTTGGGACCACTGCCACCATTCAAACCACCAGTAAAAAATACCGTGAACCCATCCGGTATATGCCTTCGTACCCGGCAGTTTATCCAGGTTATTTCAATCCTGAAGTTGAGATATTCCGTGGTTTCTGGATGATTAGCTGGTTTAAGAATGAGTTTGCACATAGCGAAGTTTTGTTAGCCCGGAAACTTGGAATTCCGGTGGAACAATTGCTCAATAAATTGCTGCACCAGTCGCCGCCTGGTGCGATGGGACTGGTGGTTCAGCCATACTGGAGCCCCGGTCTGGCGAAACCCGAAGCCAAAGGTGCAATGATTGGTTTTGGCGATGTTCACAAAAAAGAACATGTTTACAGGGCGGTGATTGAAGGATTGGTTTACGCGCTGAAAGAAGGAAAGGAACGGATTGAAAAAGTTTCGCACACAAAAATCCACCAGCTCGCTGTTTCAGGTGGGGCATCGCAAAGCGACGAGATTTGCCAGATTACGGCTGATATTTTCAATTTACCCGTGGTACGCGGAAACACCACCGAAACTTCATCGCTGGGAGCTGCGGTACTCATCGCTTTCGGGACTGGAATTTACCCAACCATTGATGAAGCTGTGAAAAATATGGTGCATTTGCAAAACGAATTTCATCCTGACGAAAAACATGTTCACTTGTATGAACAGCTTTACCGGAAAGTGTATAAAAAACTTTACAAGAAGCTCGAAACTTTTTACCACGAAATCAGGGATATTACGGGCTATCCGGAATAACTGTTCAAATCCGCTGAATCCGGGTTTCAGAGAACAGATTAATAACTTTTATTTTTGTACGATTTCAGCTATTAATTGAAATACTGTTTCGTGCTTCAGGTTGATGTTAAGCCAAAATTTTATCGTAAAATTGTTTCCGTCGAATTTTTTAAATCCGATTGCGGGTTGTAATAAATTCTGGCAGCCGACGAAAAACTGGAAAACTAAACAGACAAAAAAATGAGATTAACTACAATTGACATTCTTGTTATTGCAATTTATCTGGTTGCGACTGTCGTAATCGGACTTGTACTGAAAAAAGTAGCACAGAAAAGCAAATCGAATTACATGCTCGGTGGCAACAAACTGCCATGGTACATTCTGGGGCTATCCAACGCCTCGGGTATGTTCGATATTTCGGGAACCATGTAGCTGGTTACACTGCTCTTTGTTTACGGTCTGAAAAGTATCTGGATTCCCTGGCTCTGGCCGGTTTTCAATCAGGTTTTTCTCATGGTTTTTCTCAGTATATGGCTTCGCAGGTCGAAAGTGACAACCGGTGCCGAGTGGATTATCACGCGTTTTGGTAATAAAACCGACAGCAAACTTTCACATGGTGTTGTGGTGTTTTTCGCCCTCATTCTTTGTTTGGGTTACCTTGCCTATGGCTTTATAGGGCTAGGTAAATTTGTCATGATTTTTATTCCCTGGGAAATTGTAGCTCCGTACATTCCTTTCACGGTGCCTGAAGCGTATGTTCCACACATTTATGGAATTGCATTTACGCTGTTTGCCGTATTTTACGCGGTTCTCGGTGGTATGGCCAGTATTGTTTGGGCCGATGTGATGCAATATGTAATTATGACAATCTCCGCCATATTAATCGGGGTTTTAGCCATGAAAGCTTTAACCGTGGAAACGCTGAATGTGCCGGAGGGTTGGCATTCGCCATTTTTTGGATGGAAGCTTGATGACCTTGACTGGCGGGGTATCATCGATGAGGTGAATGCCAAAATTGCCGGCGATGGATATTCACTTTTCAGCATATTTTTTATGATGATGTTGTTTAAAGGGTTGCTGGTTTCGATGGCTGGTCCGGCACCAACCTACGATATGCAAAAGGTACTTTCAACCAAATCGCCCAAAGAAGCAGCCAAAATGAGTGGTTTTGTTTCAGTGGTGCTGATGCCGATTCGGTATTTTATGATTGCCGGTTTTGCTGTGCTTGGAATTTTGTATTACGACAGGCTCAACCTGATGGTGGGAGGCCAAATCGATTTCGAACAGATTTTACCCTCAGCGATTGCCGAATTTGTGCCCGTCGGGTTTATGGGATTGTTATTGGCCGGGCTGCTCGCTGCTTTTAACGGAACCTTTGCCGGTACGCTCAATGCCGCGCAAGCCTACATTGTAAACGATATTTATCTGAAATATGTAAAACCGGAAGCATCGAACAATCAGATAAAAAACATGAACTACCTCGTTGGTATTCTTGTGGTTATCGTCAGTATTATTTTCGGGATTTTTGCGCAGGATGTAAACAGCATGTTGCAATGGATTGTTTCGGCACTTTACGGCAGTTACGTAGTTTCGAACGTGCTGAAGTGGTACTGGTGGCGTTTTAATGGTTATGGTTATTTCTGGGGAATGGTGGCTGGTTTGTTGCCTGCACTGATTTTCCCGTATGTTTTTACCGAAACACTTGACTTATATTATTTCCCTTGGTTGCTGCTTATTTCAGTGGCAGGCGCTGTTTTGGGAACATTACTTACCAAACCAACCGATGAGGCAACGCTGAAAGAATTTTACAAAACAGTAAAACCGTGGGGATTCTGGGAGCCCATCAAACAAAAAGTGGTGACTGAAAATTCCGGATTTGTTCCGAACAAGAATTTTAAACTTGATATGTTTAACGTGATAATTGGCACTATTGCGCAAACCGCGCTGGTGGCACTGCCAATCTACCTTGTACTGAAACAGACTTTCCCGCTGGTTATTACCATCGTAATTACCATTGTTTGCGGATTTATTCTGAAAAAAACATGGTGGGACAGGTTGCCGGAGGAATAAAAAATGTTGCGGGTTACAGGTTACAGGTTACAGGTTGATTCAGAACCTGCAACATGTATCATGTAACCTGCACCAGATTTGATTGTTAATTGAACAGTAATAGAAGAAATATGATACCAACAAAAAAGCAATTTGCCAAAAGGCTCAAAAAACTGGAAAAAGAGCATCAAAAGCTGATTAGAAGAAAGAACAAATCGGTTGAGAAAGGTTACAACGGAATTTATTATCGTTATAAAAGACCAATTTTAACGGCGGCGCATGTTCCATTAAACTGGCGTTTTGATTTGAATTACGAAACCAACCCGTTTCTGATGCAGCGCATCGGGGTAAACGCTACATTCAACAGTGGGGCACTCTATCACGATGGTCGTTACCTGCTGATGGTGAGGGTGGAAGGATGGGACCGTAAATCATTTTTTGCTGTTGCAGAAAGTCCGAATGGCATTGATAACTGGCAGTTTTGGGATCGTCCGGTTACAATGCCTCAAACCGGAAATCCCGACGACAATGTGTACGATATGCGGCTTGTAGAACATCAGGACGGATGGATTTATGGCATTTTCTGCTCCGAACGGAAAGACCCTGTAGCACCGGCTGGCGACACTTCGATGGCAACTGCCAGTGGCGGAATTGCCCGTACAAAAGACCTTGTGAACTGGGAACGCCTGCCCGATTTTATCTCGCATCACGGGCAACAGCGAAACCTTGTTTTACATCCCGAGTTTGTGCACGGAAAATATGCTTTTTACACCCGTCCGCAGGATGGGTTTATCGAAGTTGGCGGTGGTGGCGGTATCGGCTGGGCGCTTGTTAACGATATTACTTGTGCAGAGGCGCCCGAAGAAAAAATCATCGACGAAAAGACTTACCACACCATCAAAGAGCTTAAAAACGGTCAGGGTCCTGCACCCATAAAAACCGATAAAGGATGGTTGCACCTGGGGCACGGCGTTCGCGGATGTGCTGCCGGTTTGCGGTATGTGTTGTTTATGTTTATGACTTCGCTCAATGACCCGTCGAAACTAATTGCCCGACCAGGTGGTTATTTTCTGGCTCCCGAAGGCGATGAAAGAGTCGGAGATGTTTCTAATGTGGTTTTCACAAACGGTTGGATTCGCAACGAAAACGAAGAGGTGTTTATTTACTATGGTTCGTCGGATACCCGGATGCACGTGGCCACAACAACCGTTGAGCAACTGATTGACTACTGCATGAATACGCCTGAAGATGGTTTTCGCACGGCCGAAAGCGTTAAAGAAATTAACGTCTTAATCGAAAAAAATAAAGTTTTGTGTTATAATGAATGAGCTGGTTGGAAAAGACGGGTTGCCTGTGATTTTGTTCGAAACAGAAGAAATATGGGCTGAGTGGCTGTGTGAAAATTTAAACTGCACAGGTGTTTGGGTACGATTAGCGAAAAAAAGCAGCGGAGTAAAATCGATAGATTATTTTCAGGCACTCGAAGTAGCTTTGTGTTACGGCTGGATTGACGGAATAAAGAAAACATGGGATGATGTTTCGTGGATTCAGCGTTTTTCGCCACGCAAACCAGCCAGCAAATGGTCGAAAATCAACAAAGAGAAAGTGTTGAAACTTATTGAAGCCGGGAAAATGGAACCTTCTGGAATGGCAGTTATCGAAATATCGAAAAAGAAAGGAACCTGGGATACCGCCTACGATTCGCAGAAAAACACAAAAATTCCCGATGATTTGCAGGCTGAACTGGATAAAAATCCCGAAGCAGCTGAGTTTTTTAATTCTTTAAAAAGTGTGAACAAGTATGCTATAATTTATAGATTGCAGGTTTCGCGAAATCCTGAAATCAGAATTAAAAAGCTGGCTGGTTTTATTGAAATGTTAAATTTGAGGAAGAAAATACATGATTAATTTTAAAAAAGTCCCCCCTTGTGGGGGGATTTAGGGGGGCTTCTCTTTATGAAAACATACAACTGGGCCATTTTAGGTTGTGGCCACATTGCTAAAAAATTTGCGACCGACCTCAAATTACTGCCAAATGCAAAACTCTATGCAGCAGCTTCGCGCGATTGGCAAAACGCGCAAAATTTTGCTGCCGAATTTGGTTTTGAAAAAGCATACGGAAGTTACCTTGAAATGGTAACCGACCCGGCTGTTGATGTGGTGTACATTGCCACACCTCACTCGCATCACCACGAACATACACTTTTGTGTCTGAAACATAAAAAGGCCGTGCTTTGCGAAAAGGCTTTTGCCATGAATAAATCCGAAGTTCAGGAAATGATTGATAGCTCCCGCGAAAACAACACTTTTCTGATGGAAGCTTTCTGGACCATCTTTCAGCCCAGTTTTATGGAAGCCATGCGGATTTTGCAAACCGGTGAGTTGGGAGAACTGAAAATGGTGCGGTCTGATTTTGCGTTTAAAGCGCCGTTTATTGAAGAAAAGCGGCTTTTTAATGTGAACCTGGGTGGCGGCTCGTTGCTGGATATCGGGATTTATCCGGTTTTTGCGGCGCTGACTTCACTGGGTAAACCCGAAAAAGTAAAAAGTTTCACACAATTCAGCAGAACCGGCGCCGAAGAAAGTATCAGCATTATTTTTAATTACCCCGGGAATAAAATGGCGGCGCTTTCATCAAGTTTTGTTTGCCAATCGCCAACACAGACCGAGTACTGGTGCGAAAACGGCTATATGATTTTAAATCCGCGCTGGTTTACTCCCACCAAAATTACTGTAATGAAAAATGGGGAGGAACCACGATTGATTAACCCGCCA
>DYSZ01000262.1 GCA_020726265.1 Draconibacterium orientale | reverse complement strand
CAGATTAGTCCCGACACACGCTGGGAAGACTGGGATGGTTCATCGGGTTATCATTATTCCGACAAAACAATTATGGGATTCAGCCAGACTCACCTGAGCGGAACCGGTGCACCTGAATATTGCGATGTTTTGCTGATGCCCACCGTTGGCGAAGTTCAGATTTTGCCCGGCGACGAAAACGATCCAAAAAGTGGTTATCGCTCTGCATTCAGCCACAGCAACGAACATGCCTCACCTGGTTATTACAGCGTTCTTTTGGATGAAGACAACATTAAAGCAGAACTTACCGCAACTGCACGAACGGGTTTTCACCGTTACACGTTTCCTGCCTCCAACAAATCGAATATTATTCTCGATCTGAAAAACCGCGATCATGTTATTGAGTCAAACCTTAAAATCATCAGCGATACTGAAATTGCAGGATTACGCCTGTCAAAAAGGTGGGCAAGTGATCAGTATGTGTATTTCTACGCAAAATTCTCAAAGCCTTTTCATTCGTATGGAATTGCACTGAATGACACTTTGATGGAAGGAATTAGTAACGCTGATGGAAAAAACATCAGGGCTTTTTTTAGTTTCGATACAAAAGAAAATGAGCAGGTTCTGGTAAAAATCGGCATTTCGGCAGTGGATGTGGAAGGAGCAAAAAAGAATCTGGAAGCAGAAAACAAAGGTTGGAATTTTGACAAAGTGGCAGAAAATGCAAAAGAACAATGGAATATTTTTTTATCGAAAATTGATGTGGAAGGTGGAACAGAGAAACAGCGCCGCATTTTTTATACAGGCCTCTACCACACAGCCATCGCACCAAACGTTTTTGAGGATGTTGACAAAAGATACCGTGCGGTTGACCATCAAGTGCACGAAGCCAAAGGATTTACCAACTACACCGTTTTTTCACTGTGGGATACATTTCGTGCGCAAATGCCGCTTTACACCATTATTGACCCGATACGTTATCAGGAATTCATCAAAACATTTCTTGAAATGTACAGGGTAGGAGGTCGGTTGCCACAATGGGAACTGGCCGGAAACTATACAGGCGTGATGATCGGATACCATACACATTCGGTATTCCTTGAGGGATATGTGAAAGGAATCAGGGATTTTGATGCTGAACTGGCTTTCGAGGCCATGAAAAAAAGGGTGAAAGATATTGGCTATTACAAAGACCTTGGTTTTATTCCTGCCGATAAAGTGGGAGGTTCGGTTTCGATGGTGATGGAATACGCATACAACGATTGGAGTGTGGCGCAAATGGCAAAGGAACTGGGAAAGGAAGAAGATTTTCACGATTTTATTTACCGTGCTCAGTTTTACAAAAATATGTACGACCCTTCCACCGGTTTTATGCGACCGAAAAACAGTGACCGTGATTGGGTTACACCGTTTGATCCTTCAGAAGGCAGCGAGCATTTTGTGGAAGGAAATTCGTTTCAATACAGTCTGTTTGCACCACACGATGTAAACGGTTTGATTGATTTAATTGGCGGCGATGAAAAATTTATTGCATGGATGGATACATTATTTACCAAAAAGTCGGCTCACGACGAAAATGCAATTGATGCAACCGGGCTAATCGGACAATACGCACACGGCAACGAACCCAGTCACCACATGGTGTATTTGTACAATTATGCGGGCCAGCCCTGGAAAACACAGGCACTTGTCAATCAGATTCTTGAAACTTTGTACGAAGATAAACCCGATGGATTGAGCGGAAACGAGGACTGCGGACAGATGTCGGCCTGGTACATTTTAAGCGCCATGGGTTTCTATCCCGTTTGCCCCGGAACGCCTGAATATATTATCGGCGCCCCGCTTTTCCCGAGAGTCACCATTCACCTCGAAAACGGGAAGAATTTTTCAGTTACGGCAAAAAATGTGTCGCCTGAAAACAAATATATTCAATCGGTAACTTTAAACGGTGCGCCCTGGTCAAAATCGTGGTTTTCGCACGATGATATTCTGAACGGTTCTGAATTGGTTTTTGAAATGGGTGCAACTCCCAATCAAGAATGGGCTTCGAAAACTGAAGACAGGCCTGTATCAGAAAAGTACGAACGCACGGCAACTTTGCCGTATGCAGTTACCAGCGACGAAAACTTTCTGGAAACCGCAAACGTTTTGCTGAAATGCAGCGACCCGGATGTTCAGATTCGTTACACAACCGATGGAAGCCGGCCCACAGAACAATCGATGTTGTATGAAAATCCGGTGAATCTCAGCAAAACAACCAATGTCAGGTTTGTTTCGTTCAAAAATGAAGTACTTCCCAGTGTTCCGGTTTCTGTAAAAATAAACAAGCTTGAATTTGAAAACTTCAGGAATTATGAAGGAGAAGGCAGGTTTGAAAAAGGGTTGAATTACAAATATTACCATGTACACATTCTCGACGAAAACGATTTGGATAAATTTACCCCGCTCGAAACCGGTATTATCCCCAACCTAACCATCGACAAGCGAAAACGTGAGGATTATTTCGGATATATATGGTCGGGTTTTCTCGATATTCCGAGGGATGGAATATACACTTTCTCTGTTAAAGTAAACGACAAATGCACATTGTACCTCGACGATAAGGAGTTCTTGCACGGAGGTTTCAGAACGGTTGCACTCCGGAAAGGGAAATACAAAATTGATGAGAAGTATTTTCAGCTGGGGGCACGAAAATTTAACATTGTTTCGTGGGAAGGCCCGGGAATTGAACTACAGGAAATACCGCCAAATGCATTGTATTATTTGGTTGATTAAGCCTTGTTATACTGGGGAACATAGCAATTTTTTTGTTTATTGTAAGAGACTGTTTTGATTTTATTTATAGTTTATACTATACCCTGAATCCGCAGGTTAAAAATGAGGTTTTTAAAAATTGTCTTTTTTAGGTTTTGGAGC
>DYSZ01000261.1 GCA_020726265.1 Draconibacterium orientale | reverse complement strand
ATTTGTATATATTTTTATCCACTATATTAAAGAAGAAAGAATGTTTTTGTTACCTAAAATACTAATTATCATAATAATACCGACAATAGGTATTGGTATTTTTAATCTAAACAGGTATTACAATAAATTTATTGAACTCGAAAATCGTTGGAGTAATGAAAATATAAACAAAACTGATAAAATGGATATTATTGTTTTCCTAATGTTCATAATTCCTTTGATCTTTCTTCCCATATTACTTAATATTTTTGACTTTACAAAATGAGTAATTTAAAAGTATCCCTCCGACCAACCCATATTGCAAGAGCCATGAAACCGGATTAGTTTTGTGCCCAAAAAATCATGGAGAAACAAGACAGAATTCAGGAGATGTACGATTTGGTTGAGCAGTGGCAGCAGAGTGGTATGAGCCAAAAACAATTTAGTTGTGAGTACAACATCAAACTTCCGACATTTATCTACTGGGTAAAGAAATACCGGATGAACAAACAGGACGACCCGGGATTTGCCAGGGTTGAGCTGAGCCAGCACAGTTTGTCATCAACAACGGCAAGGATAGAAATAGCCCTTGCCGATGGCCTGGTGGTAAGAATATTTTAAATCCACAGCCAGCCATGCTATTTGGAATTTCAGGCAAAGCACGCCTGTATCTGTATTCAGGATCGGCCGATATGCGCAATGGTTTCGATGGTTTGAGTGGTTTGGTGATCAACAAACTCAGGCAGGACCCGCTTTCGGGCGACATCTTCATTTTCATCAACCGTACCCGGACACTTATAAAACTGCTGGTGTGGGACGAAACTGGCTTTGCCATCTGGCACAAACGCCTGGAAAAAGGCACTTTTGAGATGCCATATATCGATAAAGCAACCAAATCTGTCGAGATTAGCCGCCAAAAACTGATGCTAATATTAGAAGGAATTTCATTGAAAAACATCCAAACCCGTAAGCGATTTTCGATAGAAAAACAGTGAAAAAAAAGACTAAAAAAATGTTAAATAAACCCTCTGAAAGCATTGTAAATTCAGGCGTTTAACGTACATTTGCATCATGCAAAACGCCTCAGATATTTACGTTTCAGAACTGCAAAAACACATCAAAAACCTGGAGTATTCGAATCAGATTACTGAGGAGAAATTCCAGGCATCTGAGGAGAAGCTTCTTGCTTCCGAGGAAAAAATAAAATATCTCGAATTTCAAATTAACGAACTGCGACGATTGATTTTTGGTGCCAAACGCGAGCGATTCATCTCAAATGCCGCCGTAAATCAATTAACACTGCCTTTTGAAGTTGAAGAAGCCCCGGCCACCGAAAAAGCCCCAGAGCAGGAGCAAATAGCATATACACGCGAAAAAGCAAAAAAGGTAAACCACCCCGGACGCATTGATTTTCCTTCGCATCTGCCAGTTGTTGAAATTCCCATCGAACCTACTGAAAGCACCGAAGGTTTGGTGTGTATAGGCCAGGAAGTAACCACTGAATTAGAATATGAACCGGGAAAATTATTTTTAAACAAATACATCCGTAAAAAATACGCTTTACCTGATGGGGAAGGTATTTTGATAGGAAAACTTCCAAGCCGCCCCATCGAAAAAGGCATTCCTGGACCAGCTTTGTTATCGTATATTATCGTAGAAAAATATGTTGACCACCTGCCATTTTACCGTCAGATTGAACGATTCAAGCGGGAAGGAATTACACTTCCAGCCTCCACCATTGATAGCTGGACGGGACAGACAGCCGACCTGATTGAACTTTTACACGAAACTCTAAAACGCGATATTCTTGGACAGGGCTACCTTCAGGTTGACGAAACACCCATCAAAGTTCTCGACCGAAACAAAAAAGGGACAACCCACCAGGGATACTACTGGGTTTACAATGCACCTTTACAAAACGCCGTTTTTTACGATTACCGGCAAGGCCGCGGTCGCGAAGGCCCGGCCAAATTACTGGAAAACTTCAAAGGCTATCTTCAAACCGACGGTTATACTGTTTACGACTGGTTTGCCAAACAACCCGGCATTACCCATGTTGGCTGCATGGCCCATGCCCGGAGGTATTTCGAAAAAGCACTAAGCTATGATGCCGAAAAAGCAGGTCTGGTGATGTCAAAAATACAGGAAATCTATGCTGTGGAGCGAAAAGCCCGTGAAGCCGGTTTGTCGGCAGCTCAGCGCAAAGAGTTGCGCCTTGACGAATCGTTGCCGCTGATGAACGAACTCGGAAAACTCCTGGCCACCATGAACAAAACTGCAGTTCCCAAAAGTCCGATGGGCGTGGCATTAGAATATACCATCAAGCGCTGGGACATCCTGCTCAACTACTTGTACGATGGTTCGCTCGAAATTGATAACAACTTGGTCGAAAACGCCATCCGCCCCAATGCCCTGGGGCGTAAGAACTACCTCTTTGCCGGATCGCACGAAGGAGCAAAACGAGCAGCCATGTTCTATTCATTTTTCGGAACCTGCAAAAAGAACAACGTCAACCCCTACCAATGGCTCAAAAAAGTTCTGGAAGTAATCCCGGATTATCCTGCCAATAAATTAGCCGACCTACTCCCCCAAAACTTAAAGTTATAAAATTCTATCCATTTTTACGATTGTCTTAAAACCTTCCAACCATCAAGGCTGACTAAGGGCACACACTTCTGCCCGGGCAAAATTAAATCATTCCCTAACACCGGCAAGACGTGGTTAGTCGGAGGGATACAGTACATCGCAGTGCAAGTGTTTGTTGTTTGAGATTTGGAATTTGGAATTTGAGATTTGAGATTTGGAATTTGGTCCCTAAATCAACCACCTGCTACAAACGCCTCCCCATGGCCGGGATAAATTGTGGTGCCGGGTTTTATTAAGGCTTTTAGTTTTTGTATTGAGTTTGCATAATCCTTACGGTTGCTGTGCGGAAAGGTAAGCGA
>DYSZ01000260.1 GCA_020726265.1 Draconibacterium orientale | reverse complement strand
AGCATTGAAGGTGCCCGAAATCTGGGTGTCCAGATCGGTACGGTCAACCAAAACAATCACAGTGGGACTTTTCAACCCGGGCGAACGCCTCAGTTTTTGAGCGGCAAAAACCATCAGCAACGATTTTCCCGAACCCTGGAAATGCCAGATCAGCCCTTTTTTTATACGGTGTAACTAGCAACTTTGCATCCTCAAATTTTCGCAAAAGTAAATCAGCAGATTTTCGCAAAAGTAAATCAGCAGATTTATCAAGAATTCTTTCAGATTTGAAGTTTGACAAACTTAAAACTGAAGGAAATGATGACAAACACAAGGAGGATGTATATGTGGTACAAAGTTAAAGAATTGCGAGAAGGGAAATTAAGCAAGAGTCAGATTTCGAGGGAACTTGGTGTTGATCGGGCAACGGTTCGGAAGTATCTCGAAATGGGTGAAGATGAATTTCACTTAATGTTGAAACGCGGGAGGAATCTTCCGTTAAAGCTTGCCGGTTATCTGGATTATGTAAGGAAGGAGTTAGAGGTTATTCCCGACTTATCAGCAGCCCAGATCGAAGACAAGTTAAAAGAGCGGTATGAAGGATTGCCTGAAATACATAGCAAGACGGTGTACAATTTTGTACAGATGGTTCGGCAGAAATATAGAATTGCCAAGCCAACGAAAGGTAAGTGGCGTGAATTTGGGCAAATACCTTTAATAGATTATGGGCATCAGGCACAAGTTGATTTTGGAGAATATTACATGTCAACAGGAGAAGACAAGCGGGTGAAGGTACATTTTTTTGTGATGGTATTGTCCAGATCCCGATACAAATTTGTTTACTTTCAAGGGTTTTCGTTTACGACGGCAACCGCTGTTTATGCACATTCGTTGGCATTTGAATATTTTCAGGGGATACCAAAAAACATTCTATATGATCAGGACAGTGTTTTTATCCATGATGAAAATTTAGGTGATTATCAGTTAACCCATGAATTTCAGGCATACAGTAAAAGTCAGCCTTTTACAGTGGTGTTTTGTCGCAAGGCCGACCCACAGAGCAAAGGCAAGGTAGAAAATGTAGTGAAGTATGTAAAAAACAATTTTTTGAGGGGTCGTGTTTTTATTGATATTCCGACATTAAACCGTTCAGTGCTGGATTGGTTAAGCCGAACAGCCAATGCGAAGATGCATAGTTCGACTTTTAAAATACCGCAAAAGGAATGGGAAACAGAGAAACAATATTTGTTACCCCTGAAAGAAAAAATTAAGGAGCCGGAAAACACATTGAAGGTTTACAATGTACGAAAAGACAACACGGTAGCATATCGGAGCAATTTTTACACCTTACCCCTGGGTACATATCAGGGCAGAAAAACTACTGTACTTCTTTCGGAAGTCGATGGTACGCTCAACCTATTCAGTATGGACAATACCTTGATTGCCACTCACCCGATTAATATCGGAAAAGGCGAACTGGTTCGCAACAGCGACCATAGCCGCGATAAATCAAAGAGTTACCATGAGAGCTCACAGCAGGTATTGCAACTTTTGGGCGGTGATGAAAAAGGACAACTGTTTCTGGATTTGCTTCGAAAGGATAAACCCCGGTATTACCATGATAATCTAAAGGCGATAATCAAAGGAACCAAAGATATTTCCACTGACATCATCAGCAAAAGCCTGATGTTTTGTCTGGAAAACAAAGTTTACAATGGAGCCGGATTTTGCCAGGTTGCCAGGAACTATCTTAGGGAAAAATCATCAGAAAACAGTCCGAAAATCAATCGCTGCGTTTCATACACAGAAGGAATAAAAAACAATGCAGATATCAACGTGCCAACCAGTAATATCAATACTTATCAAAAACTTATGGAATCATGGACAAGCTAAAAGAAATAAAACAATACGCCGATACATTACGCCTTACCCAATTGAGAAATAAAGCCGAAAGCATCATTCATCAGGCGCAGATAGACAAGCCATCATATTTGGAATTTGTTGAGCAACTATTAAAAAACGAAGTCCTTCAACGTCAAAAAAACGATTACGAGCGTCGTTTAAAATTAGCACATCTGCCTTTGTTACACGACCTGAATCAGTATGATTTCAACTTTGAAAATGGCGTTGTAAAACCACAGTTGAAACAGCTACGTGAACTTTTGTGGTTGGAACAAAACTATAATATCATTCTTATGGGACCATCAGGAACCGGTAAAACTTATCTGACGGCAGGGCTGGTTTATCAAGCCATTCAAAACGGATACCGTGCCTATTTTATGACTATGGAAGAAATCATCACAGTGCTAAAAATGAAAGAAATCACCTCATCAGCATTAGGCACATACAACCGCCTGCTCAAAGCACACCTGGTAGCCATTGACGATATTATGCTTCTGCCAATAAAAAAGAACGAAGCAGTTAGCTTTTTCAATCTGATAAACCATCTTTACGAACAATGCTCTATCATCATCACAACCAATAAGTCACCAAAACAATGGGCTGAAACCCTCGAAGATGAAGTACTTGCTACAGCTTTGTTAGACAGGATCCTTTACCGTTGCGAAGTAATAAAACTCTCAGGAAACAGCTATCGGATGCAAAATCGTAAAACCATCTTTGGTCAAGTAATAAGCGAATAAAAAACCTAAAACAAGAAAAAAAATGCTCAACCAAACGTAAGTTTTTTTTAGGCATGATGGCTTCTAAAAAGTAACAAAAAAAGCAAGGAGCCTTTGAAGAAACTCCCTGCTATTTGTTGACTTTTTTGTCAGCCATCAGGTTTATCCCTGGCAGGTTGCTCTTCAGCAGAGCCTGCTTCCGTTTAACCTGACAGAACAAAAACATTGAATCGATAAAAATATTTTAAAAAACTACTGAAAATAAAAACAAAAACTGGTGATTCATAATTGCGAAAAATTGATGATTTTAAATTGCGAAAAATTGATGATTTTAAATTTGCTATTTACACAGGCACATACAGGGCTATCCGGTGTAAGATGGGATGGCGTGGATAGAAAGGGTAACGCATGAACTTGGG
>DYSZ01000259.1:2039-3023 GCA_020726265.1 Draconibacterium orientale | reverse complement strand
AAAAGATTTATATTTTTTGTTGGTTTTGTGTCGGTTTTGCTTGTTGGTTTTTATTAAAATTGTGCATCGGAGCGAAGTTAAAAACTTCGAAAGCAAGTTTCGACGGAGTTACGCTACGCTAAACTCCGCCGAGCGGGGGCCCGATTTCCCTGCGTACAGAGATTTTGTTACATCTTCCGTATTTTTACCGAGGACGGAATATATTCCCATTCCCGTGATAACGACTCGATTCATTAATTTTTGTTGTTTTCTGAAAGTCTGCAAAAATAAAAGAATTGTTAAAATTATGCAAGCATTGAATTTTTTACTTTTCGATTATTGTACAAATTTGTTAAAACTTACGATAAAAAAAAATAATCGAGAATTTTTTTTCTCGATTATTTTTCAGAATGCGAATATATGAAAAATTGATTTATTCTTTGAAAATGAGGACGGAATTTTCTGTTTTTTTAGTCTGAACGAGGAAGATATACATTCCTTTTTGGAGATTTTTAATGTCAATTTCTACACTTTTGGAAGAAAATACTTGACTGTAAAGAAGTGTACCAATGTTTCCGTAGACGGAGATTTTTTGTATTTCATCGTTTTCAGATTGAATTTTCAAAGTGTTTTTTGCGGGATTCGGGTATGCTAAAATTCCGCTATGGGATAAATCTGCAATTCCGACATAAGCATTAACAGTAACATCATAACTGCAAGTTGCAATATTTCCTGCAATATCTGTTATTGTCCATACAATTGTTGTTGTTCCTTCGGGCAGTTGAGCATTTACAAGGGTTGAACCTGAGTTGGAATCATTTACCACACCTGCAACTCCGCAATTGTCGCCGGTTCCGGTCGGGTCGAATTCTGTTCCTTGAACGGTGTAAAAAGTTTGTCCTTCACTTAAATTAATTGTCTGGTTTTCAATACAACTGATCGTCGGATTTGTTACATCGTCAATAATTACATTTTGATTTGCCGTTGTGCTGTTTCCGTTTCCGT
>DYSZ01000259.1:0-1939 GCA_020726265.1 Draconibacterium orientale | reverse complement strand
TTCCTTGTGTTGTTATCGGGAATGTTGTAGTTGTTGTTCCGGTTACCGTTCCGGCGCAATTATCGGTGGTTGTGGGTGCGGTGGGGGTTACGGAACATTCGGCTGTTAAATCCGATAAAGTTGGGGTAGCGGGTGCGGTTACATCGTCAATAATTACATTTTGATTTGCCGTTGTGCTGTTTCCGTTTCCGTCTGCAAAAGTCCAAGTAACAACTGTTGTTCCTTGTGTTGTTATCGGGAATGTTGTAGTTGTTGTTCCGGTTACCGTTCCGGCATAATTATCGGTTGTAGTGGGGGTGGTGGGGGTTACTGAACATTCGCCTGTTAAGTCTTCCAAAGTTGGTGTTACAGGGGCTATATCATCTATACTTGTACCTGTAATAGTAAAACTGAATGGATTTTCATCTGTGTCTTGATTAGCAAAGGAAACAGTCGCAGTTTTTGAACCTAATTCAGAGGGATTAAAACGCACGGTAAAAGTCGTTGAACTTCCGGAAGCAACCGATGTTGGATTTGTTCCGACAAAACTAAATTGATCAGCATTTGTGCCGCTAATTGTGAAACTACCCAAAGTTGAAGCCGCTGTTCCGGTGTTTTCAATCGTAAAAATAATATCTGTATTTGTATAAACAGTTTTGCTGCCAAAATCATACAATCCTGTGCCATCGGCAATCGAAGTTGTTTCTTGTCTAACGTTTACTTCAGGAGTCGGAGGTGCAGAAATTGTGTAGCTAACTTCTGTTCCGTATGAAGTTCCTATCGAATTTGTAGCATAAGTGCGTAAATAATATGTTCCCGTAGCAAGTGAAGGCGTTGTTGAGGTAAAAGTGCCTAAACCGCTTCCTGTTGTTACAAATGAGTTGGCAGTTGTTGGATTAGCTGATGTACCGTAAACAATACCACGTTGAGTTACAGTAGAGCCGTTTTCACTAGTAACTTCTCCTGTTAAAGTAATTGTATTTCCTGATTGTGATGAGCCGGTGGTCAATACAACCGGTTCGCCTTCTTCAATTACGGTTGATCCTGTTAAGTCTATATTGTAATTGTCGAAATCGGAAACACGACTTCCTGAAAAATTAAAATAACTGTACAAAAGAGGAGCATTTGAAATATCTGTATTAGTTATTCCATTAACTTCAAATATTGCATCTGCTTCAGAAGGTCGTATCAACGTGCCGTCTAAATAACTCGACCATACTTCCACTCTCATATTGAAAGTGGTTGCTGTTGGCTGTGTTATTTGAAAAACGATTTTATACCAATCATCAGCGGAACCATTATTGAGTAAATCGCTTATTGTTGAAACTTTTACAGCTGTTACACCGGCCGGAGGTGTACTACTGTCCCAACTTCCGAAGTAATTAGTTGCATTGTTATGAAAAACGTAACCGCCACCGTGAACCGAAATACCTAGAGCAACTGTCGGCCTGTACGGACTATCCGAAGCCGGTGCGGGCGAACTTTAAGTAAAACCTAATCCGCTATATCCGGAGTTCCAAACACTTTTTATGTATGAAGTGAACACATATTGCGATCCGACATTTCCTAATGAATATGCCGATTTTGTTGTAAAAACCTCATCAGTACTAGTGCTGGTAATATTTACAGCTCCACTATTTGATAAACCAGTATTGGTTGTTTGTGTAATATTGGTACTTGAACCGGTTTTATTGAAATTTCCACTTAGTTGACCTGCCGTATTGAAGTCATAAAAAGTGTTCGTTTGCCCTAAGACGAATTGAGTTGATAAGATTATCAAAACAAGTGCGGAAATCAAATTTGTAAAATTTTTCATTTTTTAAAGTATTAAAGTGTTCAGTCTAAAAACTATTTTTGAGACAATGCAAAGATAAAAAGAAAAATATTACTAAAATTAAAAAACATAAAAAATTTTCAAAAAAAAACATCATAAATATTTGGATATTAACAATATAAATGC
>DYSZ01000258.1 GCA_020726265.1 Draconibacterium orientale | reverse complement strand
GACATCGTTTATACTGATTACGATGATCAGTTTGATTTCTCATCTAAGGGAACTTATTCAATACCCGATAAAATTGTAAAAATTACAGGTAACCTAAATGAAGGCGAATTACCTGAGTTTATCAAAGAGCCATATAATTCGCAGATTTTGAATAACATTGAAAAGAATATGACTTCGATGGGATATACAAAGGTTGAAGATCCTGCAAATGCTGATATGGTTTTATTTCCGGCAGTCTGGACAAACACTACCATTTATTACTGGTACGATTACTGGTGCTGGTATTACCCGTATTACTGCGGTTGGGGATGGGGATATCCGAGTGTTACCGCTTATACCACCGGTACATTAGTAATGTCGCTGGTTGCCGATGGAGATGAATATGTTGAACCGGCCAAGGTATGGACAGGTGCAGCCAATGGGCTTTTATCGGGCGCTTACGATGTTACACGTGTTAATAACGCCATCGACCAGGCATTCAAACAATCGCCATATCTGAAGACAAATTAATCATACACAATTAAAAAGGAAAACACGATGAAAAAGATATTATTCTCATTTGTATTGGTGGCAATAATGGCAATTGGCCAGGTAAAGGCACAGGAAAATTTCCTTTCGGCCCAGTATTCGGTAGGATTTGGTACCGGAGATGTAAAAGATTTTGTAAGTACAGTAAGCTGGCGCGGTATTGCATTTGAATATCGCGGTTTTCTCCAGCCTCAGATTGGAGTTGGTTTTGAAACTGGTTATAATTTATTTTATGAAGAAAAACCTTATGCTTCTTATACAGAGGGCACAAGAACCTTATCAGGCAAACAGTATCGTTATCTTCATACCGTTCCCATACTTGCCGCAGCCGACTATTATTTTAAACCCGATCAGACATTTAATCCGTTTATTGGGTTAGGTTTGGGAACGTTGTATTCATACCATGATGTTGATATGGGAATGTTTACAATGGAGGACGATGCCTGGCAGTTTGCACTGAGACCCGAAGTTGGAACTTTGATTTCAACAATGAATGTCGATCTGATTTTGGCATTAAAATATATGGCAGCTTTCAAAGCTGGCGATACTGATGCCCAGAACTACTTCACCATTAACGTGGGATTTGTTTTCTAAAGCAAATAAGATATTAAGAATCCGCGATTCAGGGCAAAACCAGAATCACGGATTTTTTTTGCCCTTTCCAAACACAATCAAAAATCATTCGCATCGTTTTCAAAGCTGTTAAAGTTTTATATTTACTGATAAATCTATTTTGTGAACAGCATTTTAAAACATAAAATTATTGTTTCGGTTACCAGTGACCTTGTTTCCGATAACAGGGTGCATAAATATTGCAGCACACTGCTCAATATGGGTTTTCAAGTGTTGCTTGTCGGACGGAAATTAAAAAACAGTCAGCCTCTTCTGCCAAGGGGTTACAAAACAAAACGGTTCAGTTTGTTTTTTAATAAAGGACCACTTTTTTATGCCGAATTTAATTACAGACTGTATCTGTATCTGCTTTTCTCAAAATCTGATGTTTTATTGGCCAACGATTTAGACACTTTACCTGCCAATTTTTTAGCGTCGAAAGTGAAACGAATTCCGCTGGTTTATGACAGTCACGAATATTTTTCCGAAGTACCTGAACTAGTTGACAGGCCGCAAGTAAAGAAAATCTGGGAATGGCTTGAAAACAAAATGGTTCCCCGGCTGAAATATGCCACCACGGTTTGTAATTCGATTGCTGAAATTTACACCAAAAAATACGGAACTCCTTTTCGGGTAGTCCGAAACCTGCCTTTTGCAGCTGTTCATCAGCCTGAAAAAACTAAGACTGTACAAAACGGAAAAATTATCCTTTATCAGGGAGCTGTAAATATTGGCCGCGGGCTTGAACAAGTTATTCATGCCATGCATTATCTCAAAAATGCGAAACTGATTATTGCTGGCGATGGCGATATAAAATCCCAGCTTGAGGCACTGGTGCAAGCCGAAAACATGCAAAATAAGATTGAATTTACAGGCCGGCTTACCATTGACGAACTCACACAACTCACACCCACCGCCGATTTGGGTTTATCGGTTGAAGAAGATTTTGGGTTAAATTACAGGTTTGCACTCCCAAATAAATTATTCGATTACATTCAGGCCCAAGTGCCTGTATTGGTAAGCAATCTGCCAGAAATGGCAGCTGTTGTCAATCAATACGAGGTTGGTGAAATAACAAATTCGCTTGACCCTGTTTTTTTAGCGGCCAAGATTTCTGATGCGCTTGAGAATACCGTAAAAAGAAAATTCTGGATGGCAAACCTTCCAAAAGCGGCAGCCGAACTTACCTGGGAAAATGAAGAAAAAATCATCTGCGAAATTTTCTCGGTGTTCTTAAAAAACTGAATTTGATTCATTATATTATAAAAGCGAAACAGCAGACCGGTTGATCTGCTGTTTCGCTTTTATTTTATTCTCAACACCTTAAATTCCGGTGTGTTTCGTTTTATTCGTCGTTCATCGATGCAAGGAATTCTTCCATTGAGTTCGACCTCATCAGCCTTGTTTTCATAAAATCCATGGCTTCGAGCGAATTCATGCCACCAAGGTAGTGCCGTAAAATCCACAGCTTGTCGATAATCGGTTTTGAGAAAAGCAAATCCTCGCGACGGGTGCTCGATACAGGAATATCGACTGACGGGAAAATACGTTTGTTCGACAGTTTTCTGTCGAGTTGCAACTCCATGTTGCCAGTTCCTTTAAATTCTTCGAAAATAACATCATCCATTTTCGAGCCGGTTTCGGTAAGCGCTGTTGAAATAATGGTAAGCGATCCACCTTCTTCAATATTACGGGCTGCTCCGAAAAACCTTTTTGGTTTGTGCAAAGCGTTGGCGTCAACCCCTCCGGAAAGTACTTTACCCGAAGCTGGTTGAACCGTATTATAAGCACGCGCCAAACGGGTAATCGAATCGAGCAGGATAACCACATCATGACCGCATTCAACAAGGCGTTTAGCTTTTTCAAGCACAATATTTGCTACCCGAAC